>NZ_JBIVVI010000385.1:0-7156 GCF_044757675.1 Kitasatospora sp. NPDC091257 | reverse complement strand
TTGTCGTCCGTGTTATAGACGATTTCGAAGACTCTTTCGCTCCTGGACGCTGTTCCGATCCGGGTTGTTGCAGGTCAGAGCAACAACAACAACCACAACAACGCCGACGACTGGTCCACCCGAGAGGGGTTCGTCATGCGCGCCGACCCCGACAATCCCGCCCGGACGATCATCGTCAGCCGCGCCACCGCCGCATGATCCACTCACACGAAAGGCACCCCGCCATGACCGACCGCTGGCCCGACAAGGTCATCCCGGACTTCACCGTGGAGGAGCTGTGTGCCGCGATCGAGCGGCACAAGGACGACCCCAACCCGGTCACCCAGGACCTCGTCCGCAGCTGCTGGCGCGAGTGGGAGCGCCGCCACGGACTCACGTCCGACGGGGACTGACTCCGCCCATACGCCTCCGCACCGGAGCCCCCGTCAGCACCCGCTGGCGGGGGCTCGGCCACACCCCGGCACCAGCCACTACGACCCCGCCCCGCCCACCACCTCATCACCGCCGCCGTCGTCGCGGCAGCCTGACGAAAGGCCGTGCCCGTGTACGAGTACGACCTCGACGACCACGACTACGACGAGTACGACCCCGAGGACACCGAGGACTGGCAGCCGGGCGAGTGCGACTGCTGCACCGTCGGCGAGCCCGCCGAGACCCCGCTCGGCTTCCTGTACTGCGCCTGCCAGATCGGGCAGGGCGCCGCCCCCGAGAACTGCGCCTGCGGATCCGACCAGGACTGACTTCGCCCGGAGCGGCCGGCACTCCCGGCCAGGACCCCCGGCCGCTCCGGTTCCCCCGCCCCATCGAGACGAGGAGAACCCCCAGCATGACCCAACCGACCATGATCCGGGGCGAACAGCCGCTCGCCATCGCCCTCTTCCTGGCGACCTTCGGCGTGCCCGTGCTGCCGCTGCGGGCCGGGAAGGTGCCGTTCGGCAACTGCCCGGGCTGCGCCAGCAACGCGTGCGGCGGACGGCCGAACATGAAGACCCCCGGCCCCTGCACCTGCCCGCTGCCCTGCCACGGATGGGCCGCCGCCACCACCGACCCCGCCGTCCTCAACTCGCCGGAGTGGGCGCGGGCGTGGCGCGAGGCGGCGGCGGTGGCCTACCACCCCGGCGGCGCCGGGGTGACCGTGGTCGACCTCGACAACGCGCAGGCCCTTTCGTGGGCGCGCGAGACCTTGCCCGCGACCCGGATCGTGTGCACCACCCGGGGCGAGCACTGGCTCTACCGGGGAACCATGGCGTCCTCCAACGCGGTGCGAGACGGCGTGGACATCAAGTCCACGATGGCCTACGCCCGTTGGCTCGGCCCGGGCACCGGCGCCATGACGGCCCTGCCGGAGGTGGTCCGCGGCCTGATCGTGAAGGAGCCCGCAGCTGTCCGGCCGACGGCCGTCGCCGTGCCCGCACCGGCCGAGGGCGGGAAGTGCCCTCACCGCAGCCCGGCGTACCTGTACCGTGGCATCGCCATGGCTGAGCAGCGCATCGCCGAGGCGTCCAGCGCGGTGCACAACACGGTGTACGAGACGTTCCTCGCGGTGCTGGCCACGCACGGGAGGTGCGGATGCCTGACCGAGACGCACACCGCGCGGCTGTTCACTGCCGCGCAGGCCAAGGGCGAATCGCCCCGGCACTGCGCCGACGCGTGGGTCAACGCCCTCACCCGGCTGGGAATGTAGCCGTGTCCGAGGATGAGAAGAACCCCGCGCGCAAGGTCATCGCCGACTACGCCTCAGCGCACTTCCGGTACTTCCGCACGGCGGACGGGACCGTGTACGCGCAGCGCAACGGCCACCCCGTCGCCCGCCCGATCCGCTCCCAGGGCACGACGGGCAGCCACCGCCAGGAACTCATGGTCGGCCTGTACCGGGACGGGGTCGGTGTCTTCAACGGGAGCGCCATCAAGGAGGCGCTGGACCTGATCGAAGCGCTCGCACTGGTCGAGGACGTGCAGCCGGTCCACATCCGCGTCGCCCCCGGATTCGACGGGGCCACCTGGCTCGACCTGGGCCGCGCCGACGGAAAGTCCGTGCGCATCCACCCCACCGGCTGGGACATCCTCGTCCCGGACCCGCGCGAGGTGTGCTGGCGGCGCACCCAGCTCACCGGCGAACTCCCCCTTCCCGCCAAGGACACCGACGGCAAGGGAATCGACCTGCTGCTCCGGTTGACGAACTTCACCGACTCCCAGACCGAGTGCCTGGCCATCGCCTGGCTCATCGGCTGCCTCGGGCCCGGGGTACCCGTCCCGGCGCCGTTCCTCACCGGGCCGCAGGGCGCCGGCAAGTCCACGGCCGGCCGGATGCTCGTACGGATCATCGAGGGCATGAGCGGTGACCTGCGCCGGGCACCGAAGGACGAGGAGAACCTCGTCGCCGCCGTCGCCGCCGGGTGGGTCACCGCCCTGGACAACCTCTCCCACATGACCCCCGACCTGTCCGACGCCATGTGCTGCATCGTGACCGGCGTCGAGTCCGTCAAGCGCGCCTTGTTCACCGACGGGGACGTCCACCGCTCCAGCTACCGCCGGCCCCTGCTCCTGACCGGCATCGACGTCGGCGTCATCCGCCCCGACCTCGCCGAACGCCTCCTTCCCCTGCGCCTGGAACGCCCCCGCGTCCGGCGCACCGAGGCAGAGCTGTGGGCGGAGTACGAGGAGGTCCTGCCGGTCGCCCTCGGGTCCCTGCTCGACCTCACGGTCAAAGTCCGCGCGGCCGAGGCCCAGACCCCGACCGATCTGCGCATGGCCGACTTCGCCCACCTGTGCGCGCAGCTCGACGCCGCGACCGGCTTCGGGGTGCTCCCGGTCTACCGGGCCAGCCTGGACGACCTGAACGACGACGTCATCGAAGGCGACCTGTTGGCGCAGACCGTCCTCAAGCACGCCGAGAGCATTGAGAAGGGCGGGGCGCAGCGCATGACGTCCACCGAGTGGCTGCACTGCCTCAGCCGTCTCTACGCGGGGGACGAACTGCGTCCCCTGCCCAAGGGCTGGCCGACCACCGGAAAAGTCCTCTCCGACCGCCTCAAGCGCCTCCAACCCACGCTCGCGGCCCGCCAAGTCCTCATCGACACCGGCCGCACGCGAGAGGGCCGCTATCTCGAAATGGCCCGCCCCGCCCCAGCCGCCCCCGCCGTCCCCCACGAACAACTCCAGGTGGCCTGACCCGGGCCATCTGGACAAGCAAGAAGAGCACCCGGCTGCCGAGCGGGTGCTCTTCTTGCTCTTCGGCGAAGCCGCTAAGGGTCGCGCCGCGCAGCGGCTCCTTCATCACGCCTGAGGGACGCGTACTACAACAAGCAGCCCCTCTTTTGTCCTAAAAGGGAAGACGCTGCGTCACCTGCGTCACGCGGCCCGAAAAACAGCCCTTGACCTGCACCAACAGCCGTGACGCAGACAACGGACGCTGCGTCATCCTGCGTCACCTGCGTCACGGGCTCCGTCACCGCGTGACGCAGCCCGTGACGCACGGGTGACGCATCCCGGGCCTCCTCGTCACACAAAGCCCCAGGTCACAGGCCTGAATGACGCAGGTGACGCTGTGACGCAGAAATCCGCACCTAGGACACACACCGAGAGGCGCCGCATCGGCTGCCCCGATCACCATCGACCTCAAAACACCCCACCTGCTGAACCCGGGAGGAACCGGCATGCCCGTGAAGGACCCGAAGCTCAAGCTCGCCGCCGTCCTCGAAGAGATCGACATGTCCCGGTCCGCGTACTACCGGATGGTCGCCCTGGGGAAGGGGCCCGCGACCATGAAGCTCCCCAACGGCCAGTTGCGCATCCGACGCAGCGCCCTCGATGCCTGGTGGGCCGCGCAGGAGCAGTCCTCCGCCGCCTGAACCGACCGCTGAAGTACCTGGAGCCCCGGCCAATGCCGGGGCTCCGTCATTTGGAGAGCATGTGCTGACGTACGACGTGAAGCTGTACACCATCCGTCAACGCTCCAACCGGAAAAAGCCCTTCGAGCTGCGCTGGAAAGTCGGGTCGAAGCCTCATTCGAAGAGCTACGTCACCAAGACCCTAGCCATCGGCAGGCTGGCCGAACTCCGCACCGCAATGAAGGACGGCGAGCAGTTCGACGTCGAGACCGGCTTGCCCGTCTCCGAACTGCGCAAGCTGATGCGGGAACAGAAGCAGGAGTCCTGGTTCGACCACGCCAAGAAGTACGCCAAGATCACGTGGCCGGGATCATCCGCGAAGGAGCGGGCCGCGCGGGCCGATGGGCTCGCCACGATCACGCCGGCGCTCGTGACGGACCACCGCGGGGCGCCGCCGGCGACCGTGCTGCGGACGGCTCTTTCGTGCTGGGCGTTCAACTTCTCCGACCATCAGGGCGAGATCCCGGAGAAATTCGCGGACGCGCTCGGCTGGATCGCCCGGAAATCGGTGCCCGTCTCGCAGTTGGAGGACTCGGACACCCTTCGGGAGGCCCTGACTGCCATCACCCTCAAGCTGGACGGCAAGCGGGCGGCGGACAATACGATCAGGCGCAAGTACTCCACCCTCAGCGGCGCGATTGGGTACGCGATCGAGCGGAAGCTCCTCACGGCGAACCCGCTGAAGTCCGTGAAGTGGGAGCCACCGGAGACGGATGCTGAGATCGACTTCCGGTACGTTCCGGCACCGCGACAGGCGCGGGAGCTGATCGAAGCGGTCCGGGCGCTCGGCCTGCGCGGGCGCCACCTGGCCACGTACTACGGCTGCATCAACTGGGCCGCCATGCGCCCGGCTGAGGTCGCTCACCTCCGCTTGGCCGACTGCACGCTCCCGAAGGCGGGGTGGGGCCTCATCGTGGCCCCCGGCAGCTCGCCCCGGGTCGGGTCGCGGTGGACCGACGATGGGCAGTCCCATGAAGAGCGGGGCTTGAAGCACCGGCCCCGTAAGGCCACCCGGGAGATCCCGATCCCTCCGGTGTTCGTCGGGCTGCTGCGCGAGCACGTGGACGAGTTCGGGCTGGGCCTCGACGGGCGCCTGTTCCAGGCTGCCGAAGGCGGGCTGGTCAGCACCAAGGAGACCTCGGAAGTCTGGAAGAAAGCCCGGGAGTTGGCACTAACCGCCGCACAGGCGAAGACGCCGTTCGCCGAGGTGCCGTACAGCCTCCGGGCCACCTGCGTGTCCGGGTGGCTGGCGGCCGGCGTCGACCCGGCAGAGGTCGCTCACCGGGCCGGCCACAGCATCACGGTGCTGTTCAAGTTCTACGCCAAGGTGCTCGACGGCCGGAAGGACCGCTCCAACACCCTGATCGAGCGGTTCCTCGACCAGGAGTACGGCGGCGAGTAGACCGGGAATCTGGCCCACAACTGGCCCACACGTGCTGACCGGACCCGGCACACAGGTGGGACAGCCCGGGACGGAATCGAAAAAGGGCGGGTACCGGCTGCTAGCCGATACCCGCCCTGAGCAGGTGGTTCTCCTACCAGCGGAGAGCGTGGGATTCGAACCCACGGTGACGGGTCACGCCACGACAGTTTTCAAGACTGTTCCCTTAGGCCGCTCGGGCAGCTCTCCAGGCGGAGGTCAGCCTAACGGGTCCGGCGGGGTTCGGCGCACACGTTTCGGTGCGGGCGGGGGTCACGACTGGTCGCCCTCGCGCTGACCGAGGGTGACCTTGGTGTTGAAGGTCTGGCCGTTGCGGGTGTACTCGACGTCGACGGTCTCGCCGGGCTTGTGCGTCCAGATCCGGCTGACCAGGGCCGGGCCGTTGTCGATCGGCACGCCGCCGAGCTTGGTGATGACGTCCCCCGGCTTGAGGCCGGCCTTGTCGGCCGCGCCGCCGGGGGTGACGGCCGGCTGGCCCTGGATGTCCTTGGTCTGGATCTGCGCGCCGTCGCCCTTGTAGTCGTCGTTGCGCAGCACGTCGAGCTTGGCGTAGACCGGCTTGCCGGTCTTGATCAGGGTGTCCGCGACCCACTTGGCCTGGTTGATCGGGATGGCGAAGCCCAGGCCGATGCTGCCGGCCCGGCCGTTGGCGGAGGCGTTGGACTGGATCGCCGAGTTGATGCCGATCACCGCGCCACCGGAGTCGAGCAGCGGGCCGCCGGAGTTGCCGGGGTTGATCGAGGCGTCGGTCTGCAGGGCGTTCATGTACGAGGCCTGCGAGCCGGTGTCGTCGCCGGAGGCCACCGGGCGGTCCTTGGCGCTGATGATGCCGCTGGTGACGGTGGACTCCAGGCCGTACGGCGCACCGATCGCGACGGTGGCGTCACCGACGTTGACCTTGTCGGAGTCGGCCAGCGGCAGCGGGGTCAGCTTGCTCTTCGGCGGGTTGTCGATCTTGACCACGGCGACGTCGTAGCCCTCGGCGTGGCCCAGCACGGAGGCGCTGTAGGAGCTGCCGTCGGCGAACTTGACGGTCAGTTTGCCGCCGTTGAGGGTCGGCGCGACCACGTGGTTGTTGGTGAGGATGTGGCCCTCGGTGTCGAAGACGAAGCCGGTGCCGGTGCCCGACTCGCCGTTGCCCTGCGCCTTGATGGTGACGACGCTGGGCAGCGCCTTCTGCGCGATGGCGGCGATCGAGCCGGGGGCGGGCTCGTTCTTCTGGGTGTCGCTGGCCTGCACGGTGGTGCTGCGGTGGTCGTTCGCGGAGCTGCGCTTGTCGGCATTGTCGGTGACGGTCACGCCGAGCACGCCGCCGGCCACACCGGCGACCAGCGCGACGGCCGCGATCAGGGCGACCAGGCCGCCGCGCTTCTTGCGCGGGCCGCCGGGGCCGACCGGACCGCCGGGGTGGTCCGCCGGGTAGCCGAGCGGGCCCGCCGGGCCGCCGGGGTAGCCCGCGCCGCCGGAGGTGGAGTCGTGGGCGGGGCCCCAGCCGCCGAGCGGCTGACCGGCCCCGAAGGGGTGGTGGCCGTGCGCGGCGGGGGCGGCGCCGTAGCCCTCGTGCGCGCCGGGGGCGGCCGGAGCGGCGCCGTAGCCCTCGTGCGCGCCGGCCGCCGGGACGCCGTGGGTCGGGGTGGCGTACGGGTTGTCGGCCGGCGGTAGCGCCGGGGCGGCGGGGGCCGCGGCCGGGGCGGGCGCGGCGAGCGGGGCCACCGGAGCCTGCGGGGCGGGCGGCAGGACCGGCGGCGGCGCGTCGATGTAGCCGGTGACCGGGTCGACGGCCGGCTGCTCGGCGGCGGGCGCCGCAGGGGCCGCGGGGGCCGCG
>NZ_JBIVVI010000384.1:0-7171 GCF_044757675.1 Kitasatospora sp. NPDC091257 | reverse complement strand
CCCACCAGCACCCTGAAGACAGGCCCAGCGCTGTCGGCACGCCTGACCACCGGTGCCACTCCCCCGCTTCCCTTGGTAGGGATGGGTACGGCGCTGCCGGCCCTGCCCACCAGCACCCGACCGTTGTACGACCAGCCCGCGCCGCAAACACCGCCATCGCCTGTACTGCCCAGCCCAAACTACATGGGCGGGCGGCAACCGAATGCGACCGCTTCGCGGCTGGCGAGGCCTGCGCGATCGTCGCCCAGGCAGATGACACCCGTGGCGACGAATCGGCATGACGGCGCTTCCCGCCCCGGCGGGGTGCAGGACACAGCCGTGATGGTCCGCGAGATGACTCGACGTCACAGTAATGAGTTTACTCGCGTGCTGGTGCCCGTACTCGCTCGCATGCTGCATCGAAAGGTGGTGCATCGCCAGGAAGACAGGCCGGAAAGGTGGTACATGGAACTACCTCGCTGACCTGTCGACATTCCTCGAGCCCACCCAGAGTCACACGATATGCACCACGTTGCTATACCCGGGTGCACAAGGATAGGAGTATCGGCTGTGGCCGAGTCATTCGCTACCAGCTGGCGGTTCCAGGTATGGATCGGAATGTACGATCTGGGATCCTTCACCACCTGTGACGGCCTTGCCGCCAACCTGGAGGTAGAGGAGCGCTGGGAGGGCGGCCTGGAAGCTCACCGGTGGGTGATCCCTACCCGCCTGTCCTACTCCAACATCGTGCTGACCCGTCCCCTCACCAGCAGTACCGTCGCGGCTTGGCTGTGGCTCCGGAGCCAGACCATGCAGTCCATTCCCACGATCGGCACCATCGCCGCGCTGGCCCCGAACCGCTCCGTCATCGCGAGATGGAGCATGGAGCGGGTCGTGCCTGTGCGATGGGAGGGGCCGTCGTTCAGCGCTGAAGACTCCCGTCCCGGGATGGAGACGCTTGAAATCGCCCATCACGGTTTCATCGTCTCCCCGTTCTGAAAGGAGTTGCCACGGTGCCGTTCTTGCCAGTCGTGCCGTCCTTGCCCTCCCTGTCCAGGCTCTCCTCCTCCTCGTACTCGTTGTCCACGCTCGGGCTCACCCGCGCTACGCTCGTGATCTTTGATCCGCCGGCCAAACGCAGCCTGGCCAACAAGCCCGGACCGATGATCTCGCGAATCCCGCTGCAGTTCAATCCCGAGTCGATCAGCCTGTCGACGTCCGCCAACTGGAATTTTGAGCCATCCAAGCAATCGGGGTACGCCCCACCGGAGTTCAACGGGACCGATCTCAGGTCGGTCAGCGTGGAGGTCTTCCTCGACTCGACCTACAGTCTAGTTAACACGATTGAACAGCAAGTAGAGGAGCTGTTCGACTGCTGTCGGCCCGCCATTAGCAGCTTCGCGGTTGGTAGTACCTTGTCCCCCCCGTGGGTACGCCTTGAATGGGGACGTGCACGCACCGTTTCGTTCTATGCCTACCTCAGCACAGTCGATGTCGAATACACGCTTTTCAATGTTGACGGGAGGCCAAGCCGGGCCACCTGTCGCTTGTCGCTGCATGAGATCCCCCGCACCGTACCCAAACAAAACCCTACCTCAGGCTCCAAAAATGCTCTAGCCGTGCACCAGACGCAGGCCGGTGACAGCCTGGCTTCGCTGGCTTGGCGCTACTACGGCGACGCCGCTCAGTGGCGGCAGATTGCTGCTGCCAACGGAATCGTCGATCCTGAACGGCTTGCAGTAGGCACTACTCTGCTCATCCCCGCCGTCGATGAGGTGGCTGCCGGGGGAACAGGGGCATGGCTCCCTAGCGCGGAGAGCGGATCATGACCACTTACTCAGCCACACCGCTGGTTGAGACCACGGCGGCCCTCCCGGAAGAGTGGGCCGCAAGGCTCACCACCGTCGACGTGGACACCCGCGCCAATCTGCCGGCTCTGGCGACCCTGCGCTTCCGCGACCCCAATCACCAGCTGCTTAGCAGCAGTGGGATCGCCATCGGAACGCCTCTGAAGGTCTCGGCGGACACCACCGCCGACAGCCGGCCCGTCGTGCTCTTCAGCGGCGAGGTGGCCGGTGTGGCCAGCGAGGTCGAGGAGCAGGGAACATTCACGGTACTGAGAGCCTACGACCGGGCGCAGCGGCTGACTCGAGGCCGCCGGCTGACTGCATGGCAGGAGACCACGCTGGAGAAGGTCGTTCGCGACATCGCCAGCCACGCGGCGCTCGGAGTTGGGTCTGTTGCCGGCTCGACGTCCAAGATCAAGTATCTGGTCCAGCCGAACATCACTGACTGGGAATTCCTTCAGTACCTCGCAGAACTGCACGGCGCTGTGGTCGTCGTCAACAATGGCACGCTGTTCCTTAAAGCGCTTCAGTCCGCCGACAGCGCACCCGATCCGCGCCAGGCGGGCGACGATAACCCGTACGTACTGTCTTATGGAACCAACTTGCTGTCCCTGCAAGTCGCCGTGGGCTCGCCCGGGCCAGCCGGTGAAGTCCAGGTTCGCGGCTGGAACATCGATACTAAAAAGGCCACTGTTGGTACCGCAAAAGTCGACGGCAGCAAATATATCGATATCGGCACCCGCGCCGGCTATCTGGCCACGAAACTGGGCGGAGGCGCCTTCACTGAAGTAATCGGCACTGGGTACGCATTGCAGGGTGATGTCAAGGGTGTCGCCGAATACTTCGCCGACACGGCCGCAGCCGCGATTGTGGACCTGGAAGCGACGGTTTATGGCTCCCCACATCTGACGGCCGGCACGCCGGTGACGCTCGTCAATGTCGGAGAGCCGTTCACTGGCCGCTACACCGTTACCGGTACTCGCCACGTCTTCGACCGCGGCTATCGCACTAAGGTGAACGTGAGCTCGCAACAGCGCGTCCCGCACGCTGCCCGCAATGGACCGGCAGCATACGCGGTGCCGGGGCTTGCCATCGGCACCGTCCAAGACGTCCGTGATCCCGATACGCGCCAGTCGGGGGCGGTGCGGATCGCCTTCCCGTGGCTCAGCGAGGATTACGTCTCCGATTGGGCCCGTACCGTGCAGTTCGGAGGCGAAGGCGGGGGCGGGGTGATCAGCCCCGGCATCGGAGACGAGGTGCTCGTTGGCTTCGAGCAGGGACGCCTGGACCGCCCCTATGTCCTGGGCGGCCTGTACAACGGCAAGGACCATCCTTCGACACACAGCGTTGACTTGATTGATGCCGACTCGAAGGCTGTGAACCGCCGGTCACTGTCGTCACGTGAGGGCAACCGTATCGAGCTTCTGGACCACCCTGATGAGGGCGGCGTCCTGCTGAGCACCGGGGACCAGGAGGTGAAGATCCGCCTGGACCGCAAGGCAAAAAAGATCACGATCGAAGCGGAAAATCTGGAGCTCAAGGGCACCAAAAGCCTGACACTCACGACGGACAGCCTGGAGATCGGGGATAACACCAAGAGTAGCCTCAAGCTTAACGCGAAAACGGTAGAAATCAACGGCACCGATAGCGTTAAAATCGCTTCGCCAAAGGTTGACGTAGGATGACGTTCCTCCCCTTTTCCTCACGGCTGCCTAACGAGCCGAACATCCCTGATGCCCGTTTCCCGGCATGGCTGCGATCGACCATCCGAAAAGGCAACAAGGTCTATAGCACCCATTCGACTCACTTTAATGACCTCGCCCGAGGGAGGCCATCGTGGACGAACTGATCGGAAAAGGCTGGACCTTCCCTGCAACAGTCGCCGATGACGGCACCATCGCGCTTGTCGGCGGAGCCGAAGACATCGACCGGTCCATCCAGTTGATCATGAGAACAATGCTGGGAGAGCGCCCGATGCGCCCGGAATTCGGGTGCGGCGTCAGTGCCCTGGTCTTCGCTCCCATCGACGCGACGACCGGTGGTCAGATCATCGAGACCGTCCACACCGCTTTGGAACGCTGGGAACCGCGGATCGCCGTCGATGAAGTCGACGTCACCGCGGATACCGTGGTCTCCGGTCTGCTCTATATCGACATCAGCTACCGAATCCTGGCAACCAACAGCCCCCGCAACCTGGTCTTCCCCTTCTACACCCTGCCCGGAGAACCCGGCACTGGTACCGCAGGAGCCTAACGATGAGCAACGTCCCCGTTCCCTCCCTGGACGACCTGCGCTTCCAGGACCTCGTCGACGCGGCCAAGCGCTACATCCCCCAGCGCTGCCCCCAGTGGACCGACCACAACGTCTCCGACCCAGGCGTCACCCTGATCGAGGCCTGCGCCTCCCGCGTCGAACAACTCGGGTACCGCACCGATCAGCTCACTGACGCCGCCCGCGCGTCTCTGCTGCGCCTGGCCGGCGTTGTCCCGACTCCGCCGTCCGCCGCCCGCACTGAGCTCACTTTCACCCTCACCGACCCCAACTCCACCGACCGGACCATTCCCCAGGGCACGACCGTCTCCACCCCGAGTAGCTATCCGGGCCCAACCATCACCTTTCGGACCATCGAGACCCTCGTTCTGCCCGCCGAAACGGCAACCGGTACCGTGCCCGCAGTCAATATCACCACTGTCGACGAAGTACTCGGGGTGTCCGACGGCACGCCAGACCAGCGTTTCCGCCCCACCTACCAGCCCATCCTCCAGCAAACCACCAGTGGCACCCCGGCGGTCACCCTGACGGTCACCACCGTCAGCAGCGGCGCACCCGCCGATACCTGGGTGCAAGACACCACCTTCGCGGGTTCCCTGTCTGCTGATTACCGGTTCGTGTGGGACGCCACTGCGGGCGAGGTCGTCTTCGGCCCCAGCACGCCCTACACCTACGGTCCGTACCAGCACGGCCAGATCCCCCGACTCGGCGCCGAGGTACGGGCCGGCTACGAGACGTGTCAGGGTACGCGCGGGAACGTCCCCGCCGGTAGCCTCACCTCCTGGGTGAACACTCCGCCCGCCACTGTCACCAACCGCGCGGCCGCAACCGGCGGGGCCGAACCCGAGACCCTCGACGAGGCCGTAGCCCGCGCCACCGCCCGGCTGGTCCCCCTTCACCGGGCCGTCAGCGCGGACGACCATGCCCAGGTCCTCACGAGGCGCGTTCCCGACGCAGCCCGTGTCCGCACCGTCACCGTCGGAGGCAGCGCCCGATCTGCCCTGCGCATTGGCACCATGGCGGACACCGACCAACACCTGCAGGTCACTGTCGTCCCCCGCCCCACCGGTGACCCCGGCCAGGCACTACCGGCCGCCGACCTCGTCCTCACCGACGAGACCAAGGAGGCTATCCGTGCCTCCGAGGAGGCCCTGCGCCTGCTCGGCACGCGTGTACAGGTCACCGAGCCGGTGTGGGTGCCGTTCAAGGTGGCAGCCACGATCCAGGTATGGCCTGCCGTGGGAAGCCTCGCAGCCGTCAATGCGGAGATTGCCGCCAGAGACGCGCTGTACCGGTACTTTCATCCTGTCATTGGTGGCGACAGCGGCGCCGGATGGCCGTTCGGCCGTCCGGTCCATGCAGGCGACCCGTACGCTGTGCTTGCGGGGCTTCCCAGCACCGTCACGGTACTCAACGTCACCATGACGGACCCGAACGACAACCCTATCTCCCCGCCCCTGGTCCTACCGCCCGATGGACTTCCCCTGCTGACAGAAGTCCAGATCGACTCTGTCAACTCCAGCTCCATCGGGAACACCAACCCCAGCGATGACACACCCACACAGAGCGGTCTGCTGGTCAATCAGAAGAGCGGGCTCGCGATCGAGGTCCCGAACTCTTCGACGGCCCCTGGTGCCAGGCTGCAGCAGGCCTCCCCGCAGGATGGTGCCAATCAACAGTGGACTCTCACCTCGGCGGGTTCCGAGGCATGGCAGATCACTAACAGCAACTCAAACCTGGTCATGAGCGTGGAGAACGCCTCTACCGTTTACGGCGCATACGTAGTCCAACAGACCCTCGGCTCTGGCCTCGAGTCACAGTGGACCGCGTCCGAGCAAGGGGGCGGGTACTACAAGTTGACGAATGTCAACAGCGGTCTGGTGCTTGCTGTTTTCGCCGGATACACCACCCCCGGTGCACCTATCGTCCAGCAGACCTACGACGGACGCCCACACCAGCTATGGCGCCTACAGCCCTCCGACAAGGCAACGCCGAGACGATGACTCCCCGATTCGCAGCGCATCGGCAGCCATACGGCAGACCTCGACAGCACGCTCGAGTGCACCAGCTCGCGTGCCGGTCACAAGAGCAGGAGCGACACCATGGTCCGCACGTGTTCGCCCGGCATTCCGTCATTACATGCTCGAGGGGGCAATGGTGACTACGCACCGGAATCAGATTCACAAGCCGCTCGGTCCGATCCCGGTCCACTCTCGTGGCCTGAGCACCCAAGCCAGCCGGAAGAACAGGCGCACCGGTTCCGATAGCAGCGACCTCAGCCGCATCCGGGCCCATCCCTACGCCGATCGCCCACCGCGCACAATCGCGCATGCGCCACGAATCCCGTTCAAAGAACTCCCTCCACCCAGCGCAGCACACCCGGTCCGGCGTGGCCCCCGGTATTACAGGCGCCTTCGGACCCATCAAGCCCTCAGCAGGGAGGGCCCGTCGTACGTGTCATCACGCCGCGGTCGGTGATGAAACCATCAAAGCGTCGGCGAGACGGTGAGTCGCTCGCCGTCCTTTCCCGGAGTGCGCTCCTGGTTCTCTCCTTAGGTGGTATCGGTATCTTGCGGATTCTGACCGGATTGCCTTTCGATACGGGCACCGCGACCGTTAACAGGGCTTCAGTTCCCTTCTCAACGACCAGGAAATAGCAGGCATGAAAAGCGACGAGAACTCCACGCCGATTCCTCAGCAGACCGTGCAGGGGAACCTGCCGTCGCCATATGCCGATGACACCGTCGTGCAGGCGTTCGCAGGTGCGGTCGACGGCATGCTGGCGCCTGTCGATCCGGTGCTGGCCTCGATGGCCGACAACTACCAGGCATTCAACGCCCCCGCCGAGCTCCTGCCCTATCTGGTACAGGTCAGCGGCGCCCGGGTGGAGCCGGGATGGCCCGAGCGAGCGGTCCGCGCGGCGATCGACCTGGCCGGCTGGCTGGCCACCCACCGCGGCACCCCCGCCGGCCTGCTCACCGAAGCCCGAATCGTCTACGGATGGCTCCTCGAGATCGACGACCCCGGTGACGTCCACCTCCCCGGCGACAGCACCCAGTGGCCTGACCACACCC
>NZ_JBIVVI010000383.1:0-7172 GCF_044757675.1 Kitasatospora sp. NPDC091257 | reverse complement strand
CGAGGGGCCCGGGGGGCCTCAGCCGGGCGGCCGGGCCGTGAAGCGGCCCGCCTTGCCGAGCACGTCCGCCGCGTGGACGCGCAGCGCCTGCTGGACGGCGAACTCCGCCATGTACGCGCGGAAGCCGTCCGCCGGTTCCAGGGCGAGGTTCACCATGCGGCGGTTGGCGGTGACGGCCGGGTCGCGCAGCAGTTGCACGGCGTGCTCGACGGCCCCGTCGAGCTCCGCCGGGTCGACGACCCGGTCGACGAGCGTGCGGGCCTCCGGATCGCTCGCGCGCACCCGCCGCCCGCCGAGGATGATCTGCCGGGCCAGCCGGGGGCCGGTCACCGCGGGCAGGCGGAAGTCCGCCGCGCCCGGGACGATCCCCTCCTGCGCGGCCGGCAGGCTCAGATAGGCGTCGGAGGCCGCCAGGACGTGGTCCACCGCGAGCAGCAGCTGCATGCCGCCGCCGATCGCGAAGCCGTCCACCGCGGCCACCCACGGCATGTCGGTGAGCGGGTAGCGCCAGGACGCCTCGTCCGTGCGCAGCCCGAGCAGCAGCTTCCTGAGGTAGCCGAGCTCGCGGCGCAGCAGGAAGCCGACCAGCGTGATCTCGCCCGCGTGCAGGCGCTTGAGGTTGATCCCGGCGCTGAACACCCGGCGGCCCGCGTAGCGCGGGTGCGTCATCTCGCCGCCCCGGACGAGCCCGATCTCGCACTGCCCGTCCAGCAGCGCGAGGTCGACCGCGGTCTCCATGTCGTCGACCTGCTGCTCGTCCTCGGCGTTGAGGCGGTCCCCGGCGCACATGGTGATCCGGGCCACCCCCGCGCGCCGCTCCAGCCGGGTGCTCTCCATCCGCACCACCCCGGTGGCCCGGAACTCCCCGAGCAGGGCCAGCGCGCGTCCGGTGGGCCGCAGCATGGAGTCCATCAGGTGGTGGCCGGCGGCCGGGCAGCGCAGCAGCCCGCGCAGGAGGACGCCCAGGTCGATCTCGTAGCCCAGGCGCCGTGCGACCGGCAGGGCCCGTTCCGCCCGCAGCTGCGCGGGCGTGGGCACCAGGTGGGGCACGGCGAACGCGGCGCCCTCCACCAGGGCCTCCAGCCGTGGGCGCAGCGTGCGGCCCTCGGTGAGCCGGTCGTACAGCGCCTCGGCGTGCAGGTCCAGGAAGGCGGTGCGCCGCGCGCGGCCGTCCTCCAGCGCCCGCTCGGTGCCGGCGGGCGGGCCGCCGGTGCGCGGCCCGGGCTCGGGGAACGGCGGCAGCTGCCGGGCCGCCCGGTCGAAGCCGTCCGCGGCGCGCTCCCGTACGGCGGCGGGTGCCCGCCCGTTCGGGGTGCTCACGCCGTCACCCCGTCCGCCGCCCGGGCGCGCCGCAGCGAGCGGTCGCAGGCGGCCAGGTGCGGGCCGAGCGCGTCCTCGAAGCTCATCCACTGGGCGTCGAAGGCCAGTTGGCGGCGGATCGCGAGTTCGGGGCCGGACAGCCGGCGCAGCAGCCGGGCCGCCGCCGCCAGGGTGCGCCCGGGGTCCGTGCTCACCCGGTCCACCAGGCAGTGCTCCAGGGCCTCACGGGCGGTGATCGGCATCCCGAAGAGCACCGTGCGGCGCGCCGGGGCCGGCCCGAGCTGCTGGACCAGCCGGAAGCCGGCCATGCCGGGCCACACGGCCTGCCCGTGGAAGGCCACCTGCAGCCGCAGGTCGGGTGCCGCCACCCGCACGTCGGTGGCGAGCAGCAGGTCCAGTGCCGCGCCGCCGCACTCCCCGCCCGCCGCCGCCAGTGTGGGCAGCCGCAGCCGTTCGAAGCGCCGTACGGCCCGCTCCCACTTCGTCACGGTGGCCACGTCGGCCGGCTTCGCCACCGCCTCGCCCGTCGGGGAGCCGGAGAGGTACAGGGTCGCGAAGTCGGCTCCGGCGGACTCCGCCTCGTCGCACAGCGCGCCGACGGCCTCGGTCAGTTCGGCCGAGATCTCCCGGCCGCCGTCCACGTGCAGCACGGGGCCTTCGGGCAGGGCGTTGACGGGCATCGCGGTCTCCCTCGCGTCGGTTCACCACTGGATGAGCGCGGATTCGATCGTCGAACCCGGCCCCATGGTCATGAGCACGCCGTAGTCGCCGTCGCGGACCACGCCCTCCTGCAGGAGCCGGTCGTAGGAGAAGAGGAACGAGCCGCTGGAGACGTTGCCGAAGTCGCGCAGCACGGTGATGGTGTGGCGCAGGTCGTGGCGGGTCAGCCCGAGGTTGACGGCGACCGCGTCGATGACCTTCTTGCCGCCCGAGTGCACCAGCCAGTGCGCCACGTCGTCGCGGCGCAGCGACGTGCCGGCCAGCAGCCGGTCGACGACGCCCTCCACGTGCGCGCCCACCAGGTAGGGGATCTGCGGATCCAGGAAGAAACTGAAGCGGTCCTGGTCGCGGTCCCAGTCGTAGCGCATCGCGTCGATGGCGTCGACGATCGTGACGCTCGCCGTCCGCAGGATCCGCGGGCCCTCCGGGCGCGGGCCGGACCCCTCCTCCTCGGCCCCCTCGCCGCCCCGCGGGTCGGCCATCACCGCCACCGCCGCCGCGCCGTCGCCGAAGAGGCTGTTGACCACGGCCGTACGCATCGTGGAGTCCATCGTGTACGCGGCCGAGCAGGCCTCCGAGCAGACCATCACGGCCAGCCGGCCCGGATTGGCCGCGGCCCAGTTGCCCACCACGGCCAGCGCGTTGAGCCCCGCGTTGCAGCCCATGCCGACGATGTCGGCCCGCGCCGTGTGCCAGTCCATGCCCAGCTCGCGGATCAGCAGCGCGCTCAGACCCGGGGTGAGGAAGCCGGTCGACGTCACGCAGCACAGGTAGCCCACCTCGGACAGGTCGGCCCCGATCCGCTTGAGGCACACCGACATCGCGTCCGACCCCATGCTCACGGCCCACGCCTTGTGCTTGTCCAGGAGGTCGCCCTGGCTCTCGCGCACCCGCGAGCCGTCGGGTGCCGCCGGGGGCAGCACCAGCGAACGCTGCCGGATGGAGCCCAGCAGGAAGACCGAGCGCACCTTGCGGTCGGTGATCCCGAACAGGTCGAGCAGCTCCTCCTGGGAATAGTGCTCGGGCGGCACGGCGGTGCCCACGCTCAGGATGCGCGGGGCCGTGGCGACCATTGCTCGCTCCAGGGCCGCGGTCATGATGCGTCACTCTCCGTTCCGGTGCCGGGCACGTCGCCGCCGTGCGCCGCGGCTCTGTACGTCCTGGCTCTGTGTGTCCTGGCTCTGTGCGTCCCCTCCGGGCGCCGCTCGCCGCTGAGCGCCTCCACGAACCGCGCGAGCCGCTCGACGCCCTCGGTCACCTGCCCGGGCGTCAGATAACTGATCGAGAGCCGGATGTCCTGCTCGCCCCCGCCGTACGGATGGAAGAACTCCATCGGCGTCCAGATCACACCGAAGTCCCGGGCCGAACGCTCCAGGGCCGCGGCGCCGGTCCGGAAACCGGTGCGCAGCGTGAGGAAGAACCCGCCCTCGGGACGGTTCCACCCCACCCCCAGCTCCCGGCGCCGCCCCTCGGGCAGCCACCGCTCCAACTGCGCCAGCGTCGCGGCCATGCTGCGGCGGTAGTGCTCGGCGGCCCTGGCGTTCAGCACGGAGAGCCGGCCGTCCGCACCCAGCAGCGCACCCGCCGCGGCCGCCTGGCTGAGCGAGGACGTGTTCACCGTGACCATGCTCTTCACCCTCGCCAGGTCCCGCGCGAGCAGCCGCACCCCGCCGCGCCCGCCCCGCACCTCCTGGTCGGCCACGACGTAGCCGATCCGCGCGCCGGGGAACAGCGTCTTGGAGAAGCTGCCGAGCTGGACGACGCTCCTCGACCGGTCGAGCGCCTTGAGCATCGGCTGCCGCGGCCCCGGGCCGCTCAGCCGGTAGGGACTGTCCTCCAGGACGAGCAGCCCGTGGCGCTCGGCCAGCTCCAGCAGCGCGGTCCGCGTCGCCAGGTCCAGCGTGGACCCGGTCGGATTGGCGTGGTCCGGCACCACGTACACCGCCCGTGGCCGCCGGCCCGCCGCACGCTGTGCCCGCACCGCCCCGTCCACGTCGGCCACCACCAGCCGCCCGTCACGCTCCGGCACCGCGACCACCGGGATGTCCAGCAGCCGCGCGGCCCCGATGATCCCGACATAACAGGGGGTCACCAGCAGTAGGACGTCCTCGGGCGTCGCGAACAGCGCGCGCAGCACCAGGAACATCGCCTCCTGCGCACCGACCGTCACCACGATCGCCTCGGGCGCGACCTCCAGCCCCTCGTCCTGCCGCAGCCAGTACGCGATCAGCTCGCGGATCCGCCCCGCGGCCGGCCCGTACTGGTAGAAGCCGTCGCGCACTTCGGCCGGCCCCGCGCCCCGGCTCTCCAGGTACGTCGCGTACCGGCGCAGGTGGGCGTGGATCTCCTCGACCTCGAAGAAGCCGTCATAGGGCCGCCCCGGCGCGAAGGACACCGCGTCCGGGTAACTGGACGTGATCTCGTTCAGGAAGTTCATCCGGTCGAGAACCGGGTCCTCGATGCTCACGTGCAGAGTTGTCGAATCGAGCACCATGGTGCCCGCCTTTCCGTCGACGAGCCGCAGGGCGGCAGTCCGTCGGAAGGGCGGATGCCGGGGCTCGCGTGAAGGACGCGCGGCAGAGCGGCGATGCGGGCGCGGTAGCGGCACACGAAAAGGGCCCGTCGACGGCACCGGGCCGGGCACGACGCGGGGGTGCGGAGCATCCCGACGCCCTGTCGCCGCTTCGCACCGGCCGCGGAGATCGAACGTAATCCTGGAGCACAGGGCCCTGTCTGCTGTTTGTCCTTGTTCCAGTACGCGCCTCAGGGCAAGAGACTGTCAAGTGCTGAGGGTTCCCGTCCCGTCACGGTCCGCTACCGGCGGGCCCGGTGGCGGCCGCCGGACCCGGCGGCCCGCCGGTGCCCGGCCCGGCCCCGGCGCGGCCCCGGCGCGGGAACCCGGCCCCCGCAGGCGGCGCCCGGGCCGCCGGGAGCACGGCCCGGGAAAGGCCACCGGACGGCAAACCCCTTGGGCGGGCGCATGGTTGGCCGTGCGATATCCCGGCGGCCGGGGCGGTGCGGCGCGTACCATCGGACGCCCGCCGTCAGGTCGCGGACCGGCGCGCGGGCAGCGGGCGGCCGGGCGGGGACAGGGGTGGCGTGTGACGAAGAGTGATGTCCGGCGGGGCGTGGTGCGACGCGGGCTGACGGCGCTGGCCGTCTGGTGGCTGTGGATGCCGCTGGTCGCGCTGCTGGTACGGCTGGTCAAGCACACCGTGTTCGGCGGGTTCGGGCAGCAGGACCAGAGCTACGTGCTGCTGATCGAGCGGGAGTTCCTCCCGCACGGCGGCGTGCTGGACGCGGCGCCGCTGTTCTGGCTCTGGGTCGCGATCGGGCTGTGCGGCACGGTGGGCGTGGTCGCGTACGTCGCGCAGGAGTCCGGGGCCGGCTACGGCGGGTGGCGGGTGCGCCTGGCACTGGCGGCGGTGCTGCTGGCGGTGGCCGGCTCGCTGGTGCGCACGGGCACCGGACTGTGGGACGACGACAAGGACGCGGGCCGCTTCTACGCGGCGGCCACCGTGCTCGACGTCCCCGCCGGCGGGGCCGGCACACCGCGCTCGGTCCTGCCGGTGACCGAGCACACCCGCGCCGGCGACGGCACCCGCTGCGACCTGGTCGGCACCGCGGACGTGCCGGCCTGCGTGAAGACCGCGCCGATGCCGGACTTCGACTTCGAGGCCCGCACCGCCTCCTACGCGGCGGCCGCCAAGGCGCTCACCGACAGTGCCGGCCTGACCTCCGGGGTCCACCTGATGGGCCACAGCCTGCACTACCTGCCCGACGCCTCGCCGGGCGGCGGCGTGTGGACGGCCGTCCTGGACGGCTCCGGCGAGCAGCCGATGGAGGGCGTCGCCGTCTGGGACGGCCGCTCCAACTCCGTCACCACCTGCGCCTTCCGCGGCGAGCACGCCTTCGGCCGGGCCTTCGCCGGCACCGGGGCCGTCAGCCTGCGCAACCTGCTCGCCGAGCGCTTCCCGGACCTCGTCCACAGCGACCAGGACATCTGGGGCTACTGCGACGGCACCGACCCCCGCACCGCCCAGCCGGTGGTGGTGATCTCGGTGGCCCGGCAGACCGGCTGGCGCCAGCGCACCGTCCTGGAACCCGCCGGGGTGCTGGTGCTGCGCGGCTCGCCCGACGGCCGCCCGAGCGTGACGTACCGGGCGGACGTGGCCCCGGGCGAACTGCCGGGGGCCGTCTACCCGGCCTCGGTGGTCCGCTCGCAGATCCACGAGATCCAGTGGCTCGGCGGCCGCGGCGCGAAGGACGACCGCGGCTTCGGCTACGCGCACACCTCGGCGTCGACCAACGCCGTCAACCCGGGCGAGTTCCTGCTGCGCTCCAGGGCGGACGGCCACCTGTACTACGTGACGCCGCTGGTGCCGCGGGAGAGCTCCTCGCAGCTGGTGGTGGCCTTCGCCGTCCTGCAGGCCGACCGGGTCGGCGGCGGCCTCAACGACCTGCACGTGTACGTGCGCGGCGACGACAGCCCGTCGGTGAACCTGGACGTGCTGGCCAGCCGGATGGTGTCGTACATGGCGCAGCAGACCTCGATCACCATCAGCGCCGGGCAGGGCGGCGCGCTGCAGGAGATCGTCCCGTTCGGCCGGGACATGTGGCGCGGCTTCGTGGACTTCAACGGGCAGACCCAGGACTACATCGACCTGTCGGGCGACGCCACGGTGACCCCCAACCTGGTGTCGCTGAGCGGCGACATCACCGCGCCCGGCGGACGCCCGGCCCCGGCCCCGGCCCCGGCCCCGACAGCGGCCCCGACAGCGGCCCCGACACCGGCCGCACCGGCGGCCGGGTGCGGCGGCGACCCGGGGCAGCTGACGACCGGACAACTCGCGTCCTGCGTCGCCGAACTGTCCAAGGCCCTGCAGGGGCGCGTCCAGGACCCGGCACCCGCCAGGCCCTGACGGCCGGGCCCGCCACCGCCCGTCCGGTCGCTGTCCGTCACCCTGACGTGGTCTCAACCACGTGAAGGAAAGCCCAGCTTGACGCAAAGCCGGACCTGCGGGCTTGACGGAATTCGCCAACCCGGCGCCTCACGCGCACCAGCCATTGACCCGGCCATGACGCCGTGTGAGGGTTCGGGCACCCGAGCGCGGACGGCCCGCACGGCCGTC
>NZ_JBIVVI010000382.1:0-7175 GCF_044757675.1 Kitasatospora sp. NPDC091257 | reverse complement strand
GGGGCGCGACCGGCCCGACCGGCGCGCAGCCGCAGCCGGCGGACCCCGGTGCGGCGGCCGTCTGGGGCATGCTCCGAGCCGCTCAGCTCGAACACCCCGACCGGTTCGTGCTGCTGGACACCGAAGGGCCGGACCCGGACGGTCTCGGTGACGCGCTCGCCGAGCTCCTCGCCACGGGCGAACCACAGGCGGCCCTGCGCGGTGGCGTCCTGTACGCGCCCCGACTGATACGGCCGCCGGTCACCACCGCCACGGCCACCGCCACGGCCACCGCCACGGCCACGGCCACCCGGCAGGCCGGCCCGTTCGGGCCGTCCGAAGGGACGGTACTGGTGAGCGGGGGCGGTGCTCTCGCGGCCGTCCTGGCGCGCCATCTGGTCGCCGCGCACGGGGTACGCCACCTCCTCGTGCTGAGTCGCCGCGGCGCCGACGCCCCCGGCATGCCGGAGCTGACGGCGGAGCTGGCCGAGGCCGGAGCCGAACTGGCCGCCGTCAGCTGTGATGTGTCCGACCGTCAGGCACTGGCCGCCGCCCTGGCCGCCATCCCCGAACGCCATCCGCTGTGCGCCGTGGTCCACACCGCCGGAGTGCTCGACGACGGTCTGCTGGACGGGCTGACGGGGGAGCGCATGACCGCCGTCCTGCGGCCCAAGTTCGACGCCGCCCGGCACCTCGACCAGCTGACGCGCGGAGCGGACCTGTCCGCGTTCGTCGTCTTCTCCTCCGCCGCGGGCGTGCTGGGCAGCCCCGGCCAGGCGTCCTACTCGGCCGCCAACGCCGCGCTCGACGCCCTCATCGCGGAACGCCGACGGCTCGGGCTCCCCGGCCTGTCCCTGGCCTGGGGCCCCTGGGAGCGGGTGAGCGGGATGACGGCCGAGCTCGGCGGCGCCGAACGGCGGCGCATCGACCGGCGCGGCGCCCGCGGCCTCTCCGACGAGGAGGCCATGGCCCTGCTGGACACGGTGTGCGCCGCGGAAGCCGCCCCGCCGGGAGACGGGAGCCCCGTCGTCCTGGCCCACCTCGACCTCACCGTGTACGGCGACGGCCCGGTGCACCCGATGCTGCGCTCCCTGGTCCGGCGCAGCCCGACCGCGACGACCGGAGCGAAGGGGACGCCGACCGCCGCCGCGGCGCTGCGGCAACGGCTCGACGCCGCCGCCGACGTACAGGAACGCGGGCTGGTCCTGCTTGACATCGTCCTCGCCCAGGCCGCCGAAGTCCTCGGCCACACCGACTCCGGGGCGCTGTCCGCGACGGTGCCCTTCCTCTCCGTCGGATTCGACTCGTTGACCGCGGTCGAGCTCCGCAACCGGCTGGCCGCCGCCACCGGACTGCGGTTGCGGCCCTCCGCCGTCTTCGACAGCGGCACCCCCGCCGCGCTCGCGGCGCGCCTCGCCGCCGAGGCCCCGAGGGACAACACCCCTCGGCCCGAAGCGGCACCCGCAATCGGAACCGCCGCAACCGGAACCGCCGCAACCGGAACCGACACCGCCGACACCGACCCGGTGAGCGTGCTGTTCCGCCGGGCCTGCGCACTCGGCCGGATCGACGAGGGCATCGCCCTGCTCAAGCACGCCTCCGCCCTGCGCCCGGCCTTCCCCAGCGGCAGCGACCTCGCGGCCGCCGGCACCGGCCCGCGGCTGCTGCGCCTGAACGAGCGCGCCGACGCCCCCGTACTCGTCTGCTTCGGCTCCATCGTCGCCCTCGGCGGTGCCCACGAGTACGCCCGCTTCGCGGCCCGCTTCCGGGACCGCTACGCCGTCGCCGCCCTGGACGCCCCCGGATTCACCCCCGAGGAGGAACTGCCCGCCGACATGTCGGCCCTGCTGGACTTCCAGGCGACGACACTGCTCCGGGAACTGCCCGGACGGACGCTCGTCCTGGCCGGCTCCTCCTCCGGCGGCACGCTCGCCCACGGAGTGGCCGCCGCGCTGGAGCAGCGCGGCGAGGGCCCGGCGGCCGTGGTGCTGCTGGACACCTACCTCTCCGACAACGAAGGCATCACCCAGTTCAACGACGTCCTGCTGGGCGGCATGTTCGACCGCGAGGACCGGGCGGCCCCGATGGACGGGACCAGGCTGACCGCGATGGGCGGCTACTTCCGTCTGCTCGACGACTGGAACCCCCCGGCGGTCCGCGCCCCGCTGCTGCTGGTCCGCGCCTCCACCCCGCTCGGCCGCCCGTCCGCCGAAGCCGGTGACTGGCGCTCGTCCTGGGCCGGTGCCGACACCGTCGTCGACGTTCCCGGAGACCACTTCTCGATCATGGAACGGCATGTCGCGACCACCGGCGACGCCGTCGCCGACTGGCTCGGCACCACCCTCCGCACCCCCGAAGACCTGTGAAACCGAAGGAGAGCCCGTTGACCACAGCCCCGTACGACGATTCCCCCCCGCGACACGCCCTCACCGTGCTGGGAGCCGGGGTGATGGGCGTCGGCATCACTGTCCTCGCCCTCGGACACGGCCTGCCGGTCCACCTGGTCGACATCGACCGGGAACAGCTCGACCGGGCCACGGACCTGATCGACCGCGACCTCCGGCTGGCCGAGCTGATGGGCGCCCTGCCCGCCGGGACGCCCCTCGGCGCCCTGGCCACCGGTACCTCGCTCAAAGCCGCCGCCGGAGCCACCGCCGTCGTCGAGGCGGTCACCGAGAACGCCGCGATCAAGGCCGCCGTCCTGTCCGAGGTCTCCGGACTGGTCCGGCCCGGAACCCTGCTGATCACCAACACCTCCTCGATCCCCGTCGACGAACTGGCCGGGGCCGTGGATCGGCCGGAGGATCTGGTCGGCACCCACTTCATGAACCCGCCCTACCTGATCGGCACCGCCGAAGTGGTCCGCGGCGACAAGACCGGGGACCCGGCGATGGCCGCCGTGGCGGCCCTGCTCACGGCGCTGCGGCGGCGGGCGGTGGTCGTCCGGGACGCACCCGGCTTCGTGACCAGCCGCATCCTGCACCCGATGATCAACGACGCGGCCCGGGTCGTGGAGGAGGGCACGGCGACCGCGGAGGACGTCGACGCCCTGATGCAGGGCTGCCTGGGACACCCCACCGGCCCGCTGCGCACCGCGGACCTGATCGGCATCGACAACCTCGTCGACTCCCTCACCGTGCTCCACGAACGCACCGGCGACGACGGCTGCCGCCCCGCCGAACCGCTGCTCCGGCTGGTCCGCGAGGGCAGGCTGGGCCGCAAGTCCGGGCGCGGCTTCTACGACTACACCTGATCACCCCGACAAGGAGACGGCCATGACCACAGCGAACACGCCCGACACCCACGACCTGGAGAAGGAACTGCTGGGATTCCTGGAGGGACACACCGGAACCGCCTGGGACGCCGACACCGACCTGTTCGGCGCCGGCGGCCTGTCGTCCCTGTTCGCCATGCAGTTGGTGGTGTACCTGGAGAAGACCTACGCCATCGCCGTCCGCGGCGCGGACCTGCGGCTGGACAACTTCCGCACCGTACGGCGGATGGCGGAGCTGGTGGACCGGCTCCGGGTGCCCGCCGCCGGGGGACGGCATGAGTGAGGACCTGAACAGCGCCACGACCTCCGTCACCCTGCGGGTCGGCGACCAGGCGGGGGAGTGGGACCGGACCGGCCTCATCCCGCTGGACCTGCTCCGCGAACTGGGCGCCGAGGGCCGACTGTGCGCCGAAGTCCCGGAGCAGTACGGCGGCTGGGGGCTCAGCAGCATGCGCAGCGGCGCGTACACCGCCCACGTGGGCGGCCTCTGCAGCTCGCTGCGCAGCGTGATGACCTCCCAGGGCATGGCGGCATGGACCATCCAGCGCCTCGGCACCGCCGAGCAGTCGGCCGCCCACCTTCCCCGGCTGACCGGCGGCGGACTGGCGGCGGTCGGCTTCAGCGAGCCCGGCGCCGGCAGTGACCTCGCGGCGATGACGACGACCGTCCGCCGCGACGGCGACGCGGTCGTCGTCGACGGATACAAGAAGTGGGTGACCGCCGCCCACTACGCCGACTTGCTGGTCGTCGTCGGCCGCTACGAGGACGGCGCGGCGGCCGTCGTGGTGCCCGCCGACACGCCCGGCGTCCGGATCGAGCGGATCGCCGACCCGCTCGGCTGCCGCGCGGCCGGACACGCGGACGTACACCTCGACGGGGTGCGGCTGCCGGTCGACAGCGTCCTGGGCGGTCACGGACTGCCGCCCGCCCTGCTGGTGACGACCGCGCTGGCCTACGGGCGGATGTCCGTCGCCTGGGGGTGCGTGGGCATCCTGCGGGCCTGTCTGGCGGCGGCCACCGCGCACGCCTCAGGGCGGGAGCAGTTCGGCAGGCCGCTCGCAGAGCACCAGCTCGTCGCCGGGCACCTCGCCGACCTCTACACGGCCGAGCAGGTGGCCTCGCGGGTCTGCGAGCACGCCAGCCGCTGCTGGGACGAAGGGTCGCCGGACCAGGTGGCGGCGACCGTACTGGCCAAGCACGTCAGCGCGACGCAGGCCGCTCGGGGCGCGGCGACGGCCGTCCAGGTACTGGCCTCGGCCGGGTCCCGGGACGGGCACGCGGTGGCCCGGGCGTACCGGGACGCCAAGTTGATGGAGATCATCGAGGGCAGCAACGAGCTGTGCCGGCTGATGCTGGCACAGCACGCCCTCTCCGCTCCGGGGGCACGGTGAGCGGGCCCACGGTCGACGAGACGAGGAAGGACGGCATGGTCGAGATCGTCAAGTGCCTGGTCTGGGACCTGGACGACACCCTCTGGCAGGGCACCCTGCTGGAGGACGGCGAGGTGCACCTGCCGGACGAGGTGCGCAAGGTGGTGATCGAGCTCGACTCCCGCGGCATCCTCCAGTCCGTCGCCAGCCGTAACGACCACGAGCACGCCTGGGCCCGGCTGGAGGCGTTCGGCGTGGCCGAGTACTTCGTCCTGCCGGAGATCGGGTGGGGCCCCAAGTCCGAGTCGGTGCGCCGGATCGCCGACCGGCTGAACTTCGCGCTCACGACCATCGCCTTCGTCGACGACCGGCCCGCCGAACGCGCCGAAGTGGCCTTCCACCTGCCCGACGTACGGTGCTACCCGGCCGAGCAGGTCCTCGCACTCCCCGAACTCGCCGAGTTCACCCCTGCGGCCAGCACCGTCGACTCCCGGCGCCGCCGCCAGATGTACCAGGCGGGCTTCCGCCGCGAGGCCGAGCGGGCGGCCGCCCCCGGCCCCGACGAGGAGTTCCTGCGCTCCCTGGACCTGCGGATGCGCATCGGCCGGGCCACCGGCGAGGAGCTGTCCCGGGTCGAGGAACTCACCCTGCGCACCAGCCAGATGAACGCGACCGGGGTCCACTACCCGGACGCGGTGCTGCGCGGCCTGATCACCGACCCCCGGCACGAGGTCCTGGTGGTCACCCTCACCGACCGGTTCGGCCCGCACGGCGCGGTCGGCGTCCTGCTGCTCGAACGGCACCCGGGCCTGTGGCACCTCAAGCTGCTCGCCACCTCCTGCCGGGTCGTCGCCTACGGCGCCGGCGCGACCCTGCTGAACTGGCTGGCCGACGCCGCCGCCCGGTCCGGAGCCCACCTGGTCGCGGACTTCCGGGCGACCGAACGCAACCGGATGATGGAGATCGCCTACCGGTTCGCGGGCTTCGAGGGCTTGGACGAAGCCCCGTGCCCGTGTGCCGCCGCCCTCGCGCCGGCTCCGGAGGACACCGGACTCCAGCGCCTCCACCTGGTCCCCGGCCCGCGCGTGGTGTCCACCGTCATCAGCGTGGACGCACCCGACCTGAACGTGCCGGAAGGGAGCCCGGGAGCGTCGTGACCGCGGCGGCGGCCGGCGCTCCCGGGCTCCGGCCCGCCGCCCTCAGCGCTTGCGGACGAGTGTGATCCCGTCGGCCATCACCAGCAGCGACAGCTCCACCCGAGGGTCCTCGTGCAGCAGCCGGTTCAAAGCCCGGACCCCGGCGGTCTCCGGGTCCACGGCGGCCGGATCGGCGACCCGGCCGAAGAAGAGGGTGTTGTCGACCACGATCAGACCGCCGGTGCGCAGCAGCGCCAGCGAACTCTCGTAGTAGCGGACGTAGTTGCTCTTGTCCGCGTCGATGAACACCAGGTCGAAGCTCTCCGGCCCGCGCTCCGCCAGCAGCGCGTCCAGGGTCGCGGTGGCATCGCCGATCCGCAGGTCGATCCGCGAGTCGACCCCGTCCCGCTTCCAGAAGTCGGCGCCGATGGCCGGCCACCGGTCGTCGATGTCGCAGGACACCAGCACCCCGTCGGCCGGGAGCGCGCGGGCCATGCACAGGGTGCTGTAGCCGGTGAAGGTGCCGATCTCCAGCACCGCCCGAGCCCCCGTCAACCCGACCAGCAGGGAGAGCAGTTGGCCCTCCTCCGCCATCACCTGCATGGCGGTCCCGCCGGGCAGGTCCGCGGTGGCCTCCCGCAGCTCCCTGAGGAGATCGTCGTCACGGAGGGAGACCTCCCGGACGTAGGCGAGCAGGTCGTGGGTGGCTTCTGTCTGGTGGGCCATGGCGCTGGGGTCCTCTCGAAGGAGATCGGATCGAAGGAGATCGAGTCGAAGGAGATCGAGTCGAAAAGCATCGGGGGAAGGGGAACCGGGCCGCGGGGTGCCCGTCGCCGGGACGGTCACCCGGCGCGCATGTACGGGTGATCGTGCTGCCGTACGGCGACCGCCTGCGCCCGCTCGCGGGCGTACGCCCGCAACAGCGCGTCCAGCCGGTAGCGGCCCCCCGCCGGCTCACCCAGCAGATTCGCCTCGACCAGGGCGTCCAAGGCCTCCTCGGCCTGCGCCTCGGAGCAGCCGAACATCACCGCGACCCTACTGCTGGAGACCGAACGCGATCCGGCGGCTCCCAGCGCGGTGAACACCTCGGCCGGGTCGACCCCGGCCGGAGCCGTCCGCCGGAGCCCGGCGTGGTCGGCGTCGAGGCAGGGCCGGACACCGAGGTCGCCCGCGTACAGTTCGTCCAGCAGCCGCGGGGCGTCCGTGAGCCGCCGGGCGAAGTGCCCGATGGTCCAGTGCGGGCGCTCCAGCAGCCGGGTCCCCGCGATCCGGATCGCCAGCGGCAGGCCCGCGCAGACCGTCAGCACCGAACGGGCCGACCGCGGTTCGGCACCGACCCTGGCCGGGCCGACGATGCTGCCCAGCAGCTCCAGCGACCCGGCCTCGTCCAGCGGGCCGAGTACGAGCGGGGACGCC
>NZ_JBIVVI010000381.1:0-7199 GCF_044757675.1 Kitasatospora sp. NPDC091257 | reverse complement strand
CTCGTTGGGGGGACAGTTGGGCCTCGTCACTGTTGACGCCCCTTGTCGGAGGGCTTGTCGCCCTTCTTTTCGGAGGCGTCGGGGTCGACGTAGAAGGTCTTGGCCTTGAGCGCACCACGCACCTGGAAGCCCGTCCAGATCAGGGCGCAGCCGAGCAGGGTGAAGGCGAAGGCCTGCCGGTTGAAGAGATCGGTGTCCTTGAAGACCGCGAGCACGATGCCGACCAGCAGGATCTGCGTGGTGTACACCAGCAGCGCCGCGGCCATCATGATCTGCGGGTTCGACCTGGTCAGCCGGTCGAGCGCGAACTGGCCGGAGGCGAAGAAGGCCATCACGAGCAGCGCACCGAAGAGGGCACCGAGCAGGCCCTTCCCACCGGCGACGGCGAAGCAGATCGCCATGGCGATGATCCCGGCGGCCGCAGTGGGAATCGCGGCGCCTCGGAGGATCCGGGCGTCGGTGGACGGCATGTCGGCAGCTCCGGCGGCATGTCGATGTGGCGGGGGACGGGCACAGCGGTGGCGGGTGACACCGGACCGAGGCATCGCCGCGGGCCGCCCATCGAAACGGCGGGCCCGGTGAGGGAGACCGACAGGGACGGAAGTCATCCACCTGTCAGGTCTTTCGGCGTGTTCTCGGTACTCGTGAACGGTATCACAAACTATTTGATGAGAGCTTTACCATGAATATGTGGCACCTGTCACACCAACGGCGCAACGGATCCGCCATTCGAGTGAACGCCATCGGATGGACCCTCAACTCCCTTGTCAGTGGCGGCCGGTGGCCTTGTGGTGGGGGTCGACCGCGGTGGAGCCCACGCCGGAGTCCCGGCCGGCTTCACCGAGGAGTTGCTTGTCCTTCGCCGACAGTTCGGCCATCGGACCGCTCTGCTGCCGCCGGTAGCGCGGGGGGACGAAGGACTGCACCGCCCGCGGGGCGCGCGGCCGGAACCGCGGGGTGAGCAGCACCACCAGGCCGACCAGGCAGAGCCCGGCGAGCGTCAGGACGACGGTGCGGCCGGTGTTGGTCACCGAGAAGGCCACCGAACCGAAGGCGATCAGCGCGGCCCAGAAGTACATGATCAGTACGGCGCGGCTGTGCGAGTGACCCACCTGGAGCAGCCGGTGGTGGAGGTGGCGCTTGTCCGCGGCGAACGGGGACTGGCCGGCCCAGGTGCGGCGCACCACCGCGAGCAGCAGGTCGGCCAGCGGCAGCGCGATGACCGTCAGCGGCAGCAGCAGCGGGATGTAGATCGGCACCAGGGCGTGCACGGCGGCGGTCTGCGAACCGGTCTCGTTGCTGATCAGGTCCGGGTCGACCCGGCCGGTGATCGAGATCGCGGCGACGGCCAGCATCAGGCCCAGCATCATCGAGCCGGAGTCGCCCATGAAGATCCGCGCGGGGTGCATGTTGTGCGCCAGGAAGCCCAGGCACATGCCGATCAGCAGCACGCTGAACAGCACGGCGGGGGCCGCGTCGGTGATCGTGTAGCCGTACCAGAGCCGGTAGCTGTACAGGAAGAAGGCCATCGCGGCGATGCAGACCATGCCGCCGGCCAGGCCGTCCAGGCCGTCGATGAAGTTCACCGCGTTCACCATGACGACGACCAGGGTGACCGAGATGACCATGCCCTGGGTCGGGCTGACCGCGACCGGGCCGACACCGGGCACCGGGAGGGTGATCACCGTGACGCCCTGCCAGACCATCACGCCGGCGGCGATCATCTGGCCGCCGAGCTTCACGAGCGCGTCCACGCCCCACTTGTCGTCGAGGACCCCGAGCAGGAACATGATCCCGGCGCCGGACAGCAGCGCGCGGATGTCGGTGCCCTGCGAGAACACCTTGCTCAGGTTGTCGAGCTGGGAGGCGACCAGGATGCCCGCGCACAGTCCGCCGAACATCGCGATGCCGCCGAGCCGCGGCGTGGGCTCGCGGTGCACGTCGCGGGCGCGCACCGGCGGCATGGCGCCGGCCGCGATGGCGAACTTCCGGACCGGGCCGGTCAGCAGGTAGGTGACGGCGGCGGTGCAGAACAGCACCAGCAGATACTCACGCACCACTGGCCTCCTGCATCACTGTCGAACGGGGAAGTACCGAAGGTACTCCCCTGCCTTCCCGGGGTTCGAGGTGCGTCGCCACGGCACACACCTTATTGAGTCGGACGCCGGGACCGTGCATCGCGGTTCGCCCTCCCGGGTAGGAGATCCGGATACCCGCGGAGAACCTCCGTCAGCCACGGTCGGCGAAGGCCAGCGCCAGCTCCCGGACCCGCGCCGCGGCGGGGGCGACCGCGCCCCCGGCGAGCACCCGCGCGATCAGCCCGGCGATCTCCGTCAGCTCGGGCTCCCCCATCCCCTGGCTGGTCACCGTGCCCGTGCCCAGCCGGATGCCGGAGGCCTCGGCGGCCGGCGCCGGGTCGTACGGCAGCGCGCACTTGCCGAGCAGCAGCCCGGCCGCCGCGCAACGCCGCTCGGCCTCCGCTCCGGTCACCCCGAGCGGGCTCACGTCGGCGGTCACCAGATGGGTGTCGGTGCCGCCCGTCAGCGGGCGCATCCCGGCCTCCGCGAGCCCGCCGGCGAGCGCCCGCGCCCCGGACACCGCCCGCTGCGCGTACGCCCGGTACGCGGGCCCGGAGGCCTCCGCGAGGGCCACCGCCTTGCCGGCCACCTCGTTCATCGCCGCACCGCCCTGGCTGAACGGGAACACCGCCCGGTCGATCCGCTCGGCCAGCTCCGCGGTGCACAGCAGCAGCCCGCCGCGCGGACCGCGCAGGAGCTTGTGGGTGGCCGCCACGGTGACGTCCGCGTACGGCACCGGGGAGGGCGCCACCCCGGCCGCGATCAGCCCGGTGGTCTGCGCGGCGGAGGCGATCAGATAGGCGTCCACCTCGTCGGCGATCTCCCGGAACGCCGCCCAGTCCGGGTGCCGGGGGTGCGAGATCGAGCCCGCCACGATGGCCTTGGGGCGGTGCTCCCGGGCCAGGTCGCGGACCTGGTCGAGGTCGATCAGCCCGTCGCTCTCGCGCACGCCGTAACCGGTGAAGGCGAACCAGCGCCCGGAGAAGTTGGCGCGCGAGCCGCAGCTGAGGTGGCCGCCGTGCTCCAGCGACATCGCCAGCACTCCGTCGCCGGGCCGCAGCAGCGCCGCGTACGCCGCCAGCATCGCCGAAGTCGCCGACCGCGGCTGGACGTTGGCGTGCGGGGCGGCGAACAGCTCACGGGCCCGGTCGATCGCCAGCAGCTCGGCGGCGTCCGCCAGCGCGCAGCCGGTGTGGTGCCGGCGGCCCGGGTAGCCCTCGGCGTACTTGTCGATCAGCGGGCCGGTGAGCGCCGCCAGGACGGCGGGGGTGGTCAGGTTCTCCCCCGCCAGCAGCTGGATCGTTTCGGCGCGCCGCTCGGCCTCCGCGGCCAGCAGGTCGGCCAGCTGCGGATCGGCCCGGTGCAGCGCCTCGGACGCCCAGGGGCGCCCGGTCGTCGTGGTGGGGTCGGTCGCGGCATCGGTGACGGTCATGGCGGGGCTCCCGGGCGCTGCGGGGACTGTGTCACCCAGCGTAGGACCGCCGACCGCGCCCGGCCCGCCGAGCCACGGCCGGACGGCCCCATTCAGCGCCTCGGCGCCCGCCCGCGGGCCGTCAGCGCGGCGCGGCGCGGGGACGTCAGCGCGGCGCGGGGACGCCGGTGAGCGCGGTGACCACCGGGTCGACCGCGTGGAATATCTCCTCGCCGCAGTTGCGGAACATGCCGATCGGCGCCCCGTACGGGTCGTCCAACTCGTCCGACTCCGGGGTGGCGGCCAGCAGCCAACCGCGCAGCGCGGCGGCCGCCCGGACCAGCGCGCGGGCCCGCTCGGTGACGTCGGCGCCGCGCCGGGGGTCCGGCAGGGTGCCCGGGTCTATCGTCCGCACCAGGCGGGTGAACTCCTTCAGCGTGAAGGTGCGCAGCCCCGCCTCGTGACCCATCGAGATCACCTGGGCGCGGTGGTCCAGCGTCGCGGTGAGCACCAGGTCGGCCTCGACCACGTGCTCGTCCAGCAGCTCGCGGCCGGTGAAGCCCCCGCTGTCGGCGCCGTACTCGTCGAGCACGGTCGCGGCGTGGTCCTCCATCGGCGCGCCCTCGTGGCCCCAGGTGCCGGCGCTCTCGACCAGGATCCGCCCGGCCACCCGGGGGCTCAGCCGGGTGTCCAGCTCACGCCGGGTCAGCCGCTCGGCGATCGGCGAGCGGCAGATGTTCCCGGTGCAGACGAACAGGATCCGGAAGTGGTCCAGCGGCCTGGGGCCCACGCTCAGGTACGGCGCTATGCCCGGCCCGGCGTGGAGCGAGGCGGTGGGCGTCAACTGCCGGCCTCCAGGTCGGGGACGACCTCCCTCAGCTGCTCGACACTGATCGCACCGGCCCGCAGCAGGACCGGGACCTTGCCCGTGACGTCGACGATCGACGAGGTGGCGGAGTCCTCGGCCGCCCCGCCGTCCAGGTAGACCGAGATCGCGTCGCCGAGCTGGGCCTGGGCCTCGTCGCAGGTCAGCGGGGGCGTCCCGCCGATCCGGTTGGCGCTGGAGACGGCCAGCGGGCCGGTGGCGTTCAGCAACTCGATGGCGACCGGGTGCAGCGGCATCCGGACCGCGACGGTGCCGCGGGTGTCGCCGAGGTCCCAGCGCAGCGAGGGCTGGTGCCGGGCGACCAGGGTGAGCCCGCCGGGCCAGAAGGCGTCGACCAACTCCCAGGCCTGCTCGGAGAAGTCGGTGACCAGGCCGTGCAGGGTGGTCGGCGAGCCGACCAGCACCGGCGAGGGCGTGTTGCGGCCCCGGCCCCGGGCGGCCATCAGCTCGGCGACGGCCTCCGGGGAGAAGGCGTCCGCACCGACCCCGTACAGGGTGTCGGTGGGCAGCACGACGAGTTCGCCGCGGCGGACGGCCGAGGCGGCCTCGCGCAGACCGGTGGCGCGGTCCCCGGCATCGGCACAGTCGTAGCGGCGGCTCATCGGTGCGGTCCCCTTCCGGAGTGGCTCATGGCAGTCACTACGGCCGCCACTGTGGTCACAGCGCGGCCTTGCGCGCTGTCGTGCAGCGCTTGGTGTTCACGACCCGACCCTCCGGGCGGTCGTACTGCGCCCGACTGTTCACGACCCGACCCTCCGGGCGGTCGTACTGCGCCCAATTCTTCACGACCCGACCCTCCGGGCGGTCGTGAAGCGCGGCCGGTTGTTCAGGTCGCGGTGGTCGGCGGTGTCCGTCCAGCCGTGTTCCTCGTTGAAGATCCACGGCACCTGGCCGCCCTGCTGGTCGGCGTGCTCGATGACCACCGCGCCGCCCGGGCGCAGCAGTCGGGCCGCGACCCGCTCGATGCCCCGGATGGTGTCCAGGCCGTCCTCGCCGGAGAACAGCGACATCTGCGGGTCGTGGTCGCGGGCCTCCGGCGCGACGTACTCCCACTCGGTGAGCGGGATGTACGGCGGGTTGGAGATGACCAGGTCGAAGCGGCCGTCCCAGGAGCGGTCGTCCTCGAAGGCCCTGGTGGCGTCACCGGCGTGCAGGGTGACCCGGGCGCGGTCCGGGCTGGCCTCGATGTTGCGCCGGGTGTACTCCAGCGCGCCCTCGTCCAGTTCGAAGGCGTGCACGGTCGAGCGCGGCAGCTCCTGGGCCAGGGCGAGGGCGATCGCGCCGGAGCCGGAGCACAGGTCCACCACCAGCGGCTCGGCCACGTCCATGTCGCGCACCGCGTCTATCGCCCACTCGACGACCGTCTCGGTCTCCGGCCGGGGCACGAACACCCCGGGGCCGACCTCCAGTTCGAGGTAGCGGAAGAACGCCCGCCCGGTGATGTGCTGGAGCGGCTCGCGCGCCTCGCGGCGGGAGACGGCCTCCCAGTAGCGGGCGTCGAAGTCGCCGTCCTTCACCGTGTGCAGCTGGCTGCGCTTGACGTTGTGGACGTAGGCGGCGAGCTCCTCCGCGTCGAAGCGCGGCGACGGCACGCCGGCCGCGGCCAACCGCTGGGTGGCCTGGGCCACCTCGGCGAGCAGCAGGTTCATCCGTACGACCTCTTGTTTCTCCGGCTCCGGGCGAAACGCGGGCTGGGGCGCGCCGGTCTCAGTTCTCTTGGGCCGCGGCGAGCTTGGCCGCCGCGTCCTTGTCGACGCAGGACTGGATCACCGCGTTCAGGTCGCCGTCCAGGACCTGGTCCAGGTTGTACGCCTTGAATCCGGTGCGGTGGTCCGAGATGCGGTTCTCGGGGTAGTTGTACGTGCGGATCCGCTCGGAGCGGTCCACGGTGCGGACCTGGCTGCGGCGCGCGTCCGAGGCCTCCCGCTCGGCCTCCTCCTGCGCGGCGGCCAGCAGCCGCGAACGCAGGATGCGCATCGCCTGCTCCTTGTTCTGGAGCTGGCTCTTCTCGTTCTGGCAGGACGCCACGATACCGGTCGGCAGGTGGGTGATCCGGACCGCGGAGTCGGTGGTGTTGACCGACTGGCCGCCGGGGCCGGAGGAGCGGTAGACGTCGATCCGCAGGTCGTTGGCGACGATCTCGACCTCGACCTCCTCCGCCTCGGGGGTGACCAGCACGCCCGCCGCGGAGGTGTGGATGCGGCCCTGCGACTCGGTGGCGGGGACGCGCTGCACGCGGTGCACGCCGCCCTCGTACTTCAGCCGGGCCCAGACGCCCTGGCCGGGCTCGGTGCTGCCCTTGGTCTTCACGGCCACCGAGACGTCCTTGTAGCCGCCGAGGTCGGACTCGTTGGAGTCGATGAGCTCGGTCTTCCAGCCGACCCGCTCCGCGAAGCGCAGGTACATCCGGAGCAGGTCGCCGGCGAACAGCGCGGACTCCTCGCCGCCCTCGCCCGCCTTGATCTCCAGGATGACGTCCTTGTCGTCGCTCGGGTCGCGCGGCACCAGCAGCAGCCGCAGCTCCTCGGTGAGCTCGTCCCGGCGTGCCTCGGAGTCCTTCACCTCGGCGAGGAACTCCGGTTCCTCGGCGGCGAGTTCGCGCGCGGCCTCGATGTCCTCGCCGGCCTGCCGCCACTGCCGGTAGACCCGGGTGATCGGGGTCAGCTCGGCGTACCGCTTGGCCAGCTTGCGGGCGTTGTTCTGGTCGGCGTGGACGGACGGGTCGGCCAGCCTCGTTTCGAGGTCGGCGTGCTCGACGAGGAGCTCTTCGACTGCCTCGAACATGGGGTGGCCTTCTTCCCGGGGACTCGGAAACGTGTGGGGG
>NZ_JBIVVI010000380.1:0-7206 GCF_044757675.1 Kitasatospora sp. NPDC091257 | reverse complement strand
GGGAGCGCCATGCACACCCCCACACCCTCACGACGCGGCCTGCTCCGGCTCGGCGCCGCCGCCGTACCCCTGATCGCCCTGGGGACGGCCCTTCCGGCCACCGCCCGGGCCGCGACCGCCGGCCCGCCAGGTGCCCCCGCCGCGGCGGACGCCGTCGCCCCGGCCGCGGCGGGCAGCACCACGCGGCTGCGGATGCCCGCCGAGAGCGACCGGCACGACCGCACCTTCATGGCCTGGCCGGCCCTGTCCTCGATCTGGCGGACCCAGCTCTCGGCGGTCCGCGACGACATCGCCCGCGTCGCGTACGAGATCTCCCGCTACGAGCCCGTCGTCGTGGTCGCCCGCCCCGGCCAGGCCGCCGACGCGCGCTACTACTGCGGCCCCGGCGCCTACCACGCGATCACCGTGGTCGAGATCTCCAACGACGACCTGTGGATCCGCGACTTCGGCCCGACCTTCGTGGTCGCACCGGGCACCGTCGCCGGCGTCGACACCAACTTCAACGGCTGGGGCAAGACCGGCACCCCCTACTACCAGCGCTGCACCGAGGACGCCGCGGTCGCGGCCGCCCTCCTCGCCGAGTACGGCGTCGACCGCGTCCGGGCCCCCTTCGTCGGCGAGGGCGGCGCCCTGGAGACGGACGGCCAGGGCACCCTGCTGGCCACCGTCAGCTCGCTGGTGAACCCCAACCGCAACCCCGGAATGTCCCAGGACCAGGTCGAACAGGCCCTGAAGGCGTCGCTCGGGATGGACAAGGTGATCTGGCTGGCCGGTCTGGCGGGCCAGGACATCACGGACTACCACATCGACTGCCTGGCGCGCTTCACCGCGCCCGGCCGGGTGCTCCTCGACCGACCCGGCCCCGGCACCGACCGGATCTGGATCGACGTCTACGAGCAGGCCGAGCAGGTCCTGCGGACCGCGACCGACGCCCAGGGCCGCCCACTGACCGTCGTGGAACTCCCCGGCCCGAACCGCGCCCGGATCCGCGGCCGCGGCAAGGACTTCCTGTCCAGCTACACCAACTTCTACGTCGCCAACGGCGCCGTGTTCGTCCCCCAGTTCGGCGACGCCGACGCCGACGCCCGGGCCTGCGCGATCCTGCGGGCCGAGTTCCCCGGCCGTGACGTCGTCCAGCTGAACATCGACACCATCGCCTCCGGCGGTGGCGGCATCCACTGCGCCACCCAGTCCCAGCCGGCCGTTCCGCCGGCGCTCTGAGACCCCCTGGCGGCCCGTCCGGTACCCACGGAGGCGAGCCGCCGGGGATCCTTCCGCTCCCACCACCCTCCCCCTCGACCGGCCCGCGCCCCGAACGCGCCGGGCCGGCCGGGGACCGACCAGAAGAGGTTTCCCGTGACGTACCGAATGCCCGCGGAGTGGACCGAGCACGAGGGCTGCCTGATGGCCTGGCCCGTCCGCCCGGACCTGTGGGGCGACACCCTGGCCGAGGTGAAGCGCGAGTACGCGGCGGTCGCCCGCGCCATCGCGGAGTTCGAACCGGTCACCATGGTGGCCCCGCCGGGCCACGGCGACGAGGCGCGCGCCCACTGCGGCGCGGGCACCGGCACCGGCACCGGCACGGGCACGGGCACCGGCATCACCGTCGTCGAACTCCCCACCGACGACTCGTGGTTCCGCGACTCCGCGCCGATCTTCGTCCTCGACGGCGACGGCCGCCGGGCCGGCGTGGACTTCCGCTTCAACGCCTGGGGCCGCAAGCACAGCCCCTGGGACGCCGACGACCGGATCAGCGGCCTGCTGCTGGAGCACCTCGGCACCCCGGCGATCCGCTCCGGGATGATCCTCGAAGGCGGTGCGATCACCGTCGACGGCGAGGGCACGCTGATCACCACCGAGCAGTGCCTGCTCCACCCCAACCGCAACCCGGAGATGACCCGGCAGGAGATCGAGGCCGAGCTGAAGGCCCGGCTCGGCGTCACCACGATCGTCTGGCTGCCCTACGGCGGGGCGCTGGACACCGAGACCGACGGGCACGTCGACGGCGTCTGCGCCTTCGTCGCCCCCGGCAGGGTCGTGGTGCAGCTCCCGGCCGATCCCAGCCACCCGGACTACGTGCGGATGCGGGCCAACCGCGCCGTGCTGGAGCACTCCACGGACGCCCAGGGCCGGCCCTTCGAGATCGTCGACCTGCCGCAGGCCGCCTTCGTCGAGGTCGACGGCCGGGAGGTGGAGGTCGGCTACCTGAACTTCTACCTCGCCAACGGCGGCGTCGTGGTGCCGGTCGCCGACCACCCCGAGGACGCGGCGGCGCTGGCCGTGCTGGCCGCCGCCTACCCGGACCGCAAGGTCGTCGGCGTGCGCGCCCGGGTGATCGCCTACGGCGGCGGCGGCGTCCACTGCATCACCCAGCAGATCCCGGCCGCCACGCAGACCACCGCCACGCGGGCCGATGCCACGCAGACCACCGCCACGCCGTCCGCGGCTGCTCGCGCCTGACCCTCGCCAGCGAACGGAGAAAACCCTCATGACTCCCACCGCGCCCGCGAGACGCACCGCGGCCCGGCGGCGACTCGTCCTCGCCACCGCCCTGCTCTCGGCCGCGGCCCTGGTCGCCGCCTGCTCCGGCCCGCCCCGCGGCGCCGGCGGGTCGGCCGTACAGCTCTCCGCCGACACCCTGCCGGCCAAGGGCGAGCTCGACTCCTTCACCTGGGCCACCTACGCCGAACCGCCCACCCTGGACTACGTCCAGGCCTTCGACTACCCGCAGAACACCGTGCTCGCCAACGTCTGCGAGAGCCTGATGCGCTGGACGCCCCAGCTCACCCTGGCCCCCGGCCTGGCCGAGAAGGCGTCCAGCCCCGACCCGACCACCTGGGTCTACGACCTGCGGGCCGGCGTGCACTTCCACGACGGCACGGTGATGACCGCCGACGACGTCGTGTACAGCCTCGGCCGGCAGACCAACCCGGACAACGCCTCCGCCTGGGCGCAGGTGTTCCAGAACGTCGACTCCGTCACCGCGACCGGCCCGCTCCAGGTCACCGTCAAGCTCAAGCAGCCCGACTCCCAGTTCCCCCAGTACATGGCGACGGCCGCCGGCGTGGTCGCCGCCAAGGCCGGGGTGGAGGCGGCCGGCAAGGACTACGGCACCAGCGGCGGCCTCGACTGCACCGGCCCCTTCAAGCTGGGCGGTTGGGCCAAGGGCCAGTCGATCGAACTCCAGCGCTTCGACGGCTACTGGGGCACCAGGGCCAAGGCCGGGAAGGTCGTCTTCAGCTTCCTCACCGACGCGTCCGCCCGCACCAACGCGATGCTCACCGGGGACGTCGACGGCGGCTACCTGATCCCCACCGAGAGCTACGACCGGTTGAGGAAGGACGGCCCGGGCACGCTCTACTTCGGCGAGGGCCTGAGCACCGTCAACGTCAACGTCACCAGCATGCACGGTCCGCTCGGCGACCTGCGCGTCCGCCAGGCCCTGTCGCTGGCCCTCGACCGCTCCGGCTTCGTCAAGGCCGGCCTCTCCGGCGCCGGCACCGTCACCGGCTCCCTCACCACCAGGGCGGCCTGGGGCGCGGCCCCCGACGACGTCCGCAGGACGGCCTTCGACGGCCTCACCCCCACGGCGCAGGACATCGACAAGGCCAAGGCCCTGGTCAAGGAGGCCGGCGCGAGCGGCCGCACGATCGTCATGGCCACCAGCACCATCGGCCAGGACGTCTCCCTGCTCGCCACCGCCGTCCAGGCCGCCGGGGCGAGGATCGGGCTGGACGTGCAGCTGAGGACGATCGCCCCGAACGCCTTCACCGCGCTGTTCACCGACCCCAAGGCGCGCGAGGGCATCGACCTGTTCCCGGAGACGTACTACGACTCCATCACCGACCCGCTCGACCTGCTCGTCAACTTCCGGACCGGCGCCTACCAGAACTTCGCCGGGTACAGCGACAAGGCCTACGACGACCTCGTCGACCAGGCCACCGCCGAGTACGACCCGGCCGGGCGCGGCGCGATCGAGGCGAAGCTCCAGCAGACCGCCTCCCAGCAGCTGCTCTGGATCCCGGTCGCCGAGTGGCCGACCGCCGTCTTCCTCAACAAGCGCATCACCGGCGCCCCCACCACCATCGCGTACATGTACTACCCGTGGGCCGCCGACGTGGGGGCCGCCCGGTGAACTTCCTGAGATTCGCCGCCCGGCGACTGGCGGAGATGGCCGCGACCCTGCTCGGCGCCTCCTTCGTGGTCTTCGGCGCGATGTACCTGGCGCCGGGCAACCCGGCGAGTTTCCTCCTGTCGGGCCGGTCGGCCTCGCCGGCCGCCCTGCAGGCGATCAACGACCAGTACCACCTCGACGACCCGTTCCTGGTCCGGTACTTCCGCTGGCTCGGCCAGGTGCTGCAGGGGGACTTCGGGCGCTCCATCACCTACCGCACCGACGTCTCCACGCTGCTCGCCGACCGACTGCCGGCGACCCTGACACTGGTGGCCATGGCCCTGCTGGTGGTCGTCGTCATCGGCCTGGCGCTCGGCTGGACCGGCGCGGTGCGCGGCGGCGCGACCGACTCGGCGATCCTGCTCTCCACCACGCTCGCCGTCGGCACCCCCTCCTTCGTCGCGGCCGTCCTGCTGCAGGGCCTGTTCGCGGTCACGCTGGGCTGGTTCCCCACCAGCGGCACCGGCGACGGCCTCGCCGACCTGCTGTGGCATCTCACCCTGCCCGCGGTCGCCCTCGCGCTGTACCTGATCGGGATGCTCGCCCGGGTCACCCGCTCGGCGATGCTGGACGCCCTGGAGGGCGAGCACGTCACCGTCGCCCGCAGCCGGGGCGTGCCCGAACGCGAGGTGATCCGCCGCCACGTGTTCCGCAACTCGCTGGGCACCGTGCTGACCACCGGCGGCCTGATCGTGTCCACCCTGCTGGTCTGCACGATCCTGGTGGAGTCGGCCTTCAGCGTCGGCGGCATCGGCCAGCTCCTCGAACTGTCCACCACCACCAAGGACTTCCCGACCGTCCAGGCCATCTCCCTGCTCGTCGTCGCCCTGTTCATGACCGTGAACCTGGTCGTCGACCTGCTCCACCCGCTGGTCGACCCCCGGGTCGCCCTCGGCACGAGGAGGTCCGACGCATGAGTGTCGCCCTCGCCCGCCGGCCCGGTCTCGGCCGCCTCAAGGCCGCCCGCGCCCCGCTCCACCTGGCCTGCCTGGGCATCGTCGCCCTGGTGGTGCTCGCCGCCCTGCTCGCCCCCTGGATCGCACCGGACGACCCCAACGCCGTCGACCTCGGCAACGCCCTGGCCGGCCCCTCGCCCGACCACCTGCTCGGCGTCGACACCGCCGGCCGCGACACCCTCTCCCGGCTCCTGCTCGGAGCCCGCACCTCCCTGCTCGGCCCGCTCGGCGTGGTCGCCTTCTCCACCGTCGCGGGCGTGGCCGTCGGCCTGGCCGCGGGCTGGCGGGGCGGCTGGCTCGACTCCGTCCTCTCCCGCAGCACCGAACTCGTCTTCGCCTTCCCCGGCATGCTGCTCGCCATCCTGATCGTCTCGGTGTACGGGGAGGGCCTGCTCGCCCCCGTCGTCGCCCTGGCGGTCGCCTACCTGCCGTACGTCTCCCGGCTCACCCGCTCGCTCGTCCTCGCCGAACGGTCCCGCCCCTACGTCTGCGCCTACCAGGTCCAGGGCCACTCCACCCTGCAGATCTGCCTGCGGCACGTCCTGCCCAACATCGCCCCGATCGTCCTCGCCCAGTCCACGATCAACTTCGGCTACGCCCTGATGGACCTCGCGGGCCTCTCCTTCCTCGGGCTCGGCGTCCCCGCGCTCACCCCCGACTGGGGGCGGATGGTCTTCGACGGCCAGACCGCGATCCAGCACGGCTACCCGCTCTCCGCGATCCTGCCGTGCGTCCTCATCGTGCTCACCGTCGTCGCCTTCAACGTCGTCGGCGAGCGCTGGGCCGACCGCGTCGCCCGGAGGACCCCATGAACCGCAGCAGTCACGAACCGGAGCAGCGCGTGAACGCCCTCGACGTCCGGGGCCTGCGGCTCCGCCTGCCCGGCACCGCCCGACCCGTCCTCGACGGCGTCGACCTCACCGTGGGCCCGGGGGAGACCGTCGCCCTGGTCGGCGAGTCCGGCTCCGGCAAGAGCCTCACCTCCCGCAGCGCCCTCGGCCTGCTGCCGCCCGGCGCCACCGCCGAGGGCAGCGTCCTGGTCGACGGGGAGGACGTCCTGACCATGGGCCCCGACCGGCTGCGCGCCCTGCGCACCGGCCGGGCCGCCATGATCTTCCAGGACCCCCGGGCGGCCATCAACCCGCTGCGCCGCGTCGGCGACTTCCTCACCGAGAGCGTCCGCCTCACCGGCGCCATGGGCCGGGAGGACGCCGACCGGCGCGCCGCCGAACTGCTCGACGCCGTCGGCCTCGGCCCGGAACTGCTGCACCGCCACCCCGGGCAGCTGTCCGGCGGCATGCTCCAACGCGTCATGATCGCCGCCGCGCTGATGGGCGACCCGGTCCTGCTGCTCGCCGACGAGCCCACCACCGCGCTCGACGTCACCAGCCAGGCCGAGGTCATCGCGCTCCTCGGGGAGCTGCGCCGACGCTTCGGCACGGGCCTGCTGTTCGTCACCCACGACCTCGGCCTCGCCGCCGCCATCAGCGACCGCGTCTACGTCATGTACGCCGGGCGGATCGCCGAGACGGGCCCCGCCGGAACGCTCTTCGAGAGGCCCCGCCACCCCTACACCGCCGCGCTGCTGGCCTCCACCCCGGGGCTGGAGTCCGACCGTCGCCGCCTCGCCGCGATCGACGGCCAACCGCCGGACCTGCGCCAGGAGTTGACCGGATGCGCGTTCGCCGCGCGGTGCCGGTACGCGACCTCCCGGTGCCGCGAGGAGACCCCGGTGGCGCACCCGGTCGCCTGCCACCACCCGCTCGAAGGGAGCCGCGCCGATGCCTGAGGCCGTACTGGAGGTCACCGGACTGTGCCGGACCTTCGGCACCGTACGGGCGGTGGACGACGTCTCCTTCACCCTCGCCGCCGGCGGATCGCTCGGCATCGTGGGCGAGTCGGGCTCCGGCAAGACCACCACCGCCCGGATCGTCGTCGGCCTCGAACAGGCCGACGAGGGGCGGGTCGCCGTCCGGGGCCGGGCTCGCGGCGGCCGGGTGCGATACGAAGAGCGTCGTGTATGGAAAAATTGTTCGTAGTCGTGTATATATCCGTGGTGGCCGTATCAATAAAAAA
>NZ_JBIVVI010000379.1:0-7208 GCF_044757675.1 Kitasatospora sp. NPDC091257 | reverse complement strand
GGGGTGGCCGGTACTCCCCACGACTACATCGGAGGGATGACGCCGGCGCCCGTCCACCCGACGCGGTACGGAACCTGCGGCGGTCGGCGGACGCGGACCCGCGCCGCCCGTCCGTACCTTCGTCGCGGCACCAGACGGGAAGCGACGAGGAGCGGGGACATGAGCAGCGATCCGGTGATCGAACTGAGCGGCGTGAGCCGCCACTACGAGGGCGCCCGGGCGGCCCTGGACGACGTCACGCTGAGCGTGCGGGCGGGGGAGTCGGTGGCCGTGCTCGGCCCGTCCGGCAGCGGGAAGTCCACCCTGCTGAACCTGGTCGCCGGGCTGGACCGGCCCAGCGCCGGGACGGTCACCGTGGCCGGGGTGCGGGTGGACCGGCTGGGCGAGGCGGCCTCGGCCCGCTACCGGCGCGGCACGATCGGCATGGTGTTCCAGTTCTTCAACCTGCTGGACGACCTCACCGTGGCCGACAACGTGGTGCTGGCCGGCGAACTGGCCGGCGTCCCGCGCGCCGAGGCCCGGCGCCGGGCGGCCGAACTGCTGGAGGCGCTCGGCATCGACCGGCACACCCGCGCCCACCCGGGCCGGCTCTCCGGCGGCGAGCGCCAACGCGTGGCAGTAGCGCGGGCGCTGATGAACCGGCCGGCCCTGCTGCTGGCGGACGAGCCGACCGGCGCGCTGGACTCGGCCGCCGGCGAGGACGTCAAGGAGCTGTTCCGCGACCTGCACGAGGACGGGCAGACCGTCCTGCTCGTCACCCACGACCTGGCCCTGGCCGAGGACTGCGCCACCCGGACGGTCCGGATGCGGGACGGCCGGGTCGAGGCGGACTCGGCTTCGGCTCCGGCGGTGGCGTCATGACCGCGCTCGGCAGGGTCGTCCGGGCCGGTGTGCGCAGGCGCCGGACGCAGTCCGTCGCCGTCGGACTGGCCGCGCTGGTGGCCACCACCTGCTCCGTCCTCGGCGGCTCGCTGCTGGTCGCCTCCCGGGCCCCCTTCGAGCAGGCCTTCGACGGCCAGCACGGCGCCCACCTCACCGCACGCTTCGACGGCGCCCGGGCGAGCGCCGACCAGCTCGCCGCCACCGCGCACGCCCCCGGGGTGACGGCCGCCGCCGGGCCGTACCGCACCGTCACCGTCGACCCCGAGCCCGGCTCCGGCACGGACCTGCCGCCCGGGATCACGATGGCGCCGATGACCGTCACCGGCCGCGCCGCGGCCACCGCCGGGGTCGACGACGTCACTCTGCTCCAAGGGAGTTGGCCGCAGCAGCCGGGCGAGGTGGTGATCGAGGCCGGGTACGGCGACAAGCCCCGGCAACCGGGCGGCACCCTGCGGCTGCCCGGCCTGCCGGGCGCGCCCACCCTCAAGGTCGTCGGCTTCGCCCGTTCCGTCAGCCGGACCTCGGACGCCTGGGTGACCCCGGACGGCATCGCCGCCCTCACCGCACCCGGCAGCACCCCCGGCTACGAGATGCTCTACCGCTTCACGGACACCGGCAGCGCCGACGCCATGGCCGCCGACCGGGCCGCCGTGGCCGCGGCCGCCCCCGGCGGGGCGCTCACCGGTGCGCAGTCCTGGCTCACCGCCAAGCAGGGCTCGGACCGCAACACCGCCCTGTTCCTGCCCTTCATGGTCGCCTTCGGCCTGCTCGGGATGGCCATGTCGGTCCTGGTCGCGGGCAATGTGGTGGCCGGTGCCGTCGGCACCGCCACCCGGCGGATCGGCGTGCTCAAGGCGCTCGGCTGCACCCCCGCCCAGGTGGTGCGCGCGTACGTCGCCCAGGCGCTGATCCCGGCCGGCGCCGGCACCCTGCTCGGGGTGGTCGCGGGCAACGCACTGACCGTCCCGGTGCTCGCCACCACCGGATCGCTCTACGGCACCACCGCCTCGGGCCTCTCCCCCCGGGTGGACGCCGCCGTCGCGGGCGGCACCCTGGCCGCCGTCACCCTGGTCGCCTGGGCCGCCGCCGCCCGGGCCGGACGGCTGCGCACGGTGGACGCGCTCGCCGTCGGCCGTACGGCGGGCGGCACCCGGCGGGACGCGTTCGCCACCCGGGCCGCCGCACTGGCCGCCCGGCTGCCGCTGCCCCGCCCGCTGACCCTCGGCCTCGCCCAGCCCTTCGCCCGCCCGGCCCGCGCGGCCGGGATGCTCGCGGCGGTGCTGTTCGGCACGGCGGCGGCCGTCTTCGCGGTGGGCATGGGCGGGACGATGGGCTGGGTGCAGCAGGCGAAGACACGGGACGCCGGGGACCTCGTGGTGCACCCGACGCGCCCGGACGGCCCGCCCGGGGCGGGTCCGGCGGGCAGGCCGGTCCCGGCCGACCGGGCCGTCGTCACCGCGGCGCTGGACGCCCGGCCGGGCACCGCCGCGTACTTCGGCAACGGCACCGAGGACGTCACCGTCCCCGGGGTGGCCGGCACCACCACGGTGACCGCCTTCGACGGCGACTCCTCCTGGGCGGGCTACCGGATGGTCACCGGGCGCTGGTACCGGGGCCCGGGCGAGGCCGTCGCCCCGGCCACCTTCCTGACCGAGGCCTCCGTCGGGCTCGGCGACCGGGTGACCTTCACGAGCCACGGCCGGCCGGTCACCGTCCGGATCGTCGGCGAGGTCTTCGACCCGCACGTGCAGACCAACGAGCTGTTCACCGACGCCGCCGGCTACCCGTCCGGCACGGCCCCCAGGCCGGACTTCTGGGTCGTCAAACTGAAGCCCGGCACCGACCGGACCGCCTACGCCACCGCCCTCGGCGCCGCGCTCGCCCCGGAGCACATGACCGCCGACACCGGCGGACCGCACGGCTCCAGCGGCTCGATCGCTGCACTGAACTCGCTCACCGCCACCCTGACCGCGCTGCTGCTCGTGGTCGCCGGGCTCGGAGTGTTCAACACCGTCGTCCTGGAGATCCGCGAGCGCACCCGGGACACGGGCGTCACCAAGGCGCTCGGCATGACCCCGGCGCAGACCGTGGGCGTCGTCCTCGCCTCGGTGGTGCCGGTCGGGGCCGTCGGCGGCGCGGTCGGACTGCCGGCGGGCCTGCTGCTGCACGGCCTGACGGTGCCCGCGATGGGCCGCAGCGCCGGGCTGACCTTCCCGGCCTCCGCGCTGGACGTGTTCGGCACCCCGGTGCTGGTCCTGCTCGCCCTCGGCGGCGTGCTGATCGCCCTGCTCGGCGCCCTGCTCCCGGCCGTACGGGCGGCGCGGGCGCGCACGGTGGACGCGCTGCGGGCGGAGTGACGGCGGGGGAGTGACGGCGGGGGAGTGACGGCGAGGCCGGACGGGACCGGATGTCCGGTCCCGTCCGGTCCCGTCCGGCCCCGGCTCACGAGGCCGGTGCGCTCAGGAGGCCCCCGCGCCGTCCGCCTTCTGCCCGTCGGCCTTCTGCTCGGCCGCCCGGACCTGCTCGGCGAACTCGCGCGCGTCGATCCGCTCGACCGAGGCCCCGTGCCGGTCGGCCAGCTCGTCCGCCGGGGCGGGCGAGGACTCCCGGACCTCCAGCGCGAGCAGCGCCCCGCCGTCCGGCACCCGGGGCGAGAGCAGGATCAGCCCGGCGCCGCCCTCGCTCGCCTGGTGCTCCTCGGCCGCGTTGCCGATCGCCGCGCCGGCCGCGAAGCCCAGCAGCACGCCGACCGGCCCGCCGAGCAGCCCGATCAGGCCGCCCAGCACGCCCGAGCCGACGGTGGCCACCCCCGCGCCCCGGGTGAAGGTGTCCGCGACCTCCAGCAGCCCGTCGGCGCTGCGCTCCATCGCCGCCACCATCCGCAGGCCCGGCAGGTGCTGCGCCTCGTCGAAGGCCGGGCGCCAGGCGGCGGCGTCGGGGAAGGTCAGCAGGACGACGTTGTGCTGGTCGCTCATCGCGCTCCGATCGGGCCGGGGCCGCAGGTGGCCGGGCTTTCATCGTGACCCCCGGTGCGGGGCGCTGCCACCCCGGCGGCCTCAGCGCGGCCCGTCCGCCGGGTGGTTGAACACCGGCCCGAGGTCCGGCGGGAGGTGTTCGACCAGCAGCGCGACGGCCTCCTCCGGGGTGGCGGGCGTGCCGAGCACCCCGGAGCCGCCCGGGCCGTGGATCTGGTAGCCGCCGCCGTCCTGCGGCACGGCGAACGGCACGCCTGCGGCTGCCCACGGGAACGAGGTCGACAGGCTGAAGTGCAGGTTGTAGTGGCTGGTCCAGGGGAAGAGCCGGCGCAGCCGGGGCTCCGCGCGGGCGGCCTTCAGCAGGCGCACCAGGCCGTCGTTGCAGCTTCCGGGGCCGTGCCCGATGTCCTGCTGGAGCCATTCCCACGACAGGACGAGCCCCTCCCAGCGGGCCTCCGTGGCGGCCTCGGGGCCGATCGCGCGGGCGGCGGCGAGGTCCGGCAGGACGGGCTTGGGCAGGGCGCCTCTCTGATCATCTGATCGCATGGTGGGCAGTCTGCCCCAGCGCCCTCCGCAAAAGGGAAACGGTCGTCGGGCCCGTCCGCACGGCGGGCCCGGACCCGGCCCGGACCCGGCCCGGCGACGTCCGGCCGCCGGGCCGGGTCGGATCCCCGGATCAAACCTCGGTCGGCCCGACCAGGCCTGACTGACAGTCGGATCATCGAGGTGGATTCCTGCACCGGGCGGTCGCCGTCGCTGCCGCCGGCTACTCGGCGGCGCCGCGCAGCCGGCGCCAGGTGCGGCCGACGGAGGCGAGTCCGGTGCGTCCGTCGGCGGGTGCGCCGGACTCCCAGGTGCGGGCGGCCGCAGCGAGGGTCTCCACGGTCTCGGCCGGTGCCGCCGGTGCCGCCGGCGCCTGGGTGGTGCCGGTCCGGGCGGCGCGGGCGGCGCGCAGGAGGTCCGCCGGCCCGAGCGCGTCGAGCCTCGCCCGGGCGTGGTCGAGCAGGGCGGCGCAGGCGTCGGTGATCGCGGCCTCGCCGAGCGGACGGGCAGGCAGGCCGAGGCCCTCGGCCAACTGCCCTTCCAGGGCGGTGCGCAGGTCCTGCACGGAGAGGTCACGGACGGTCAGCGACAGGTGGGCGGACAGCCCCCCGGCGCCGACCGCCCGGTGCGCGAAGCCGCGCGGGATGTAGAGCACGCCGCCGGGTTCGAGCACGCCGTGCAGGCGCAGCGGGGAGCGCTCGTCCTCCGGGAGCTCGCCGAGCCGCCAGTCCGCCGCCGTCGGCGCGTCGTGGACGTACCAGGTCTTGCGCCCGGCGGCCTGGAGGACGAACACGTCGGCGTCGTCGCGGTGCACCGCGAGGCCCTGGCCGCCGGCCGGGGTGACGAAGAAGAAGGCCTCCACCCGCCGGTCGAGCTCCTCGGACAGCCGCGCCACCAGCTCGCCGGTCGGGCGGTGCCACTGGTCGACGCAGCGCAGCAGCAGCGTCGCCCCGCGGTGCAGCTGGGCGAGCACCTTCGCGCGGTCCGCGAAGCCGTGGTGCGTCGTGCCGTTGACGGTGCGCGAGGTGGTGAAGGCCTCGGGCGGGATGGTCACCTTGTCGGAGCGGACCATCTCCAGGTAGGGCGTGCGCAGCAGCCCGCCGTCGAAGGCGGCGTCCAGTTCGTCGAGGTCGAACGGCGCGGCCGACGCCTCCGGGGCCTTCCGGGGGAAGAGCGCGGGCTCGCGCTGCCACTGGCGGGCGGTGAAGCCGTCGACGTCGCCGACCCAGTCGGCCAGTGTGGGCGATTCCATGGTGTGTCCCGTGGTGTCAGGGGTGTTCGGTGGCGCCGGGATGCCGGGGCGTCAGGCTTCGACCCGCGCCTCGAACCGTACGGAGAGCAGGGAGCGCAGCGGCACCTGCGCGTCCTGCTGCGGGCTGCGGACGACCAGCCGGTTGTCCAGGGCCGTGGTCAGCAGCTGCTCGGCCAGCGGCACGATCAGGTGCTTGGCCCAGCAGCGGGCGCCCTCGAAGCCGAAGGGCATGAACCCGGGCGTCTTCTCCGGGTCCGTGACGCCGTCCCAGCGCTCGGGGCGGAACTCCAGCGGGTCGGACCAGTAGTCCGGGTGGCGGTGCATCAGCAGCGGGAAGAGTGCGACGTCGTCCTCGGGCCGGATCTCGGGGTGGAGTTCGGTGTACGCCGCGCCGCCGTTGCGGTACAGCATCCAGGCGGGCGGCAGCAGGCGCAGCGTCTCCCAGAGGACATTGGTGAGGTCGGCGCGGTGCTCCGGCCGTCCCCGTTCCGGTCCCATCAGCCACAGGGCGTTGCCGGTCAGCGCGGCCACGCCGTCGCAGAGGGTGGCCGTCGCCCGCCGGTACATCGCGACGGCCTGCTTGCGCTCCAGCGGGTCGTCGGCGTCGCGGATCAGCCCGGCGAGTGCGGTGCGGCCGTCCTGGTCGGCGGAGCCGGGCCAGCGGGTCACGGCGCGGTCGACGAGCCGGGAGAGGGTGTCGGAGCGGGTGACGCCGCGCTTCCACAGCAGCGAGACCGGCAGCGGGTCGGCGGAGAACAGCCAGCGACGCAGGTAGGAGGTGCCGGCGTAGGGCCAGGAGCCGGACATGCCGCGCGCCGGCGGCGGGGGCTTGCGGATGCCCGCCATGGCGTCCTGCCCCAGTGCGCGGATGGTGCGCGTCGCGCTGTCGTGGGGGATGTCGGAGCCGGCGGCGGGCTTGTAGACCGAGCGCTCGTTGGAAAGGACGGGGCGGGCCGCGACGATTTCGGCCATCAGTCGGGAGTCCGAGACGCCGACCTTCGCCGGGTCGATCCGGAACACCTTCTCGTCCCTGGCCAGTAGCTCCTGAATCCTCGGGGCGAACACGATGGAATGGCTGCGCGCGGTTGCCGTCGCCATTTCTTCCACGGGAATCCGGCCTCCAATGCGAAATGGCTGGTCAGTGCGTTCGGTACGGCGCGCGGGGGAATCCCGGACGCGCCGTGGCGCCGGCGGGGGCACGGCCGACCCGGGCCCCCGCCAGCGGCTGGCCACGTTAGATAACGTGCAGCACCCACGCGTGGTTCGCGAGGTCGTCGTTCTTCTTGAACTTCTTGACGAGCGCCTTGACCATCTTCATGACTAACTCTCCATTCCGGGGATTGGTGGGTGCGGCGATAATGCCGAACCCGAGCCATCAGAACTATTCGACATTCCGTTGCCGGAGGCCGAACCGGTTGATCTGTTCATGGACACTAACCGAAACTTCGCCGTCCGGACACCCCCTCGACAGAGGAATATGCGATCTCTTACGGGGTGTTGACGATCTATTCGATGGTCGAATCGTTATAACCCGTGGATATTCGCGGCGGGGGAGG
>NZ_JBIVVI010000378.1:0-7229 GCF_044757675.1 Kitasatospora sp. NPDC091257 | reverse complement strand
GGCTGCGGGCCCGCAGCCGGTCCCGTCGCCCGCCCGTCGGCTACTCCCGGTACTCCTCCTCGTCGTGCCGGACCGGCCGGGTCTGTTCCACGACGTCCGCGACGTTGGTCGCCGGGTCCGCTCCGAGGGCCCGGCGTTCGGCCACCTCGTCGTAGGTGTCGCCCTCGGGTGCCTTCTCGTCGGTCTCGACGGTCTCGGCGGTCTCCTCGATCAGGTATTCCTCGTGCTGTTCCTGCGGCATGGCATCCGTCCTCACTGTTCGGAGGCCTTCACGGGCCCGGCTGGCGTACTGGCAGTATCCGCCGCCGGGCGCCGGGACGCGAAGTGCCGACGCCGTTCCGGCGTGTTGCCGGGACTGCCGCGGACTCCTTGCCGACCCGCCGGATTGACCCATGAAACAGCGCCCTGAATGGCCCAGAGGGCAGGTTCATTCCGCCCCTAGGGTCATAGGCATGACGACGAACGAGAGCGCCCGGACCACCCCGACCACCGACGCCGCCGAGGCCCCCGCCCGCCTCGACCACGCCCGCACCGCGCCCAAGGTGTTCCGCGCGATGATCGCCCTGGACGCCGCCGCCCGCGAGGGCCTGGACCCGGCCCTGGTCGAGCTCGTCCAGGTGCGCACCTCCCAGCTGAACGGCTGCGCGTACTGCCTGGACATGCACGTCAAGGACGCCCGCAAGGCCGGCGAGACCGACGAGCGGATCTACCTGCTGCCGGTCTGGCAGGAGGCCCCGGCCGGGGTCTACAGCGAGCGCGAGCGGGCCGCCCTGGCGCTGGCCGAGGAGATCACCCGGATCCACGGCGGCGTCTCGGACGCGGTGTACGCCCGGGCCGCCGCGCACTTCGCGGAGGCCGAGCTGGCGCAGCTGATCTCGGTCTGCTTCACCATCAACGCCTGGAACCGCATCAACGTGGCCACCCGCAAGACCCCCGGCGCCGCGTGACCGCACCGCTGTCCGGAACGCCGTCCGCACCGCCGTCCTGAACGTCGTCCTGAACGTCGTCCGGGCCGCCGGGGGTACGATCGGTGCCGTACAAAGGGCTAACCCACACCCACCCGGTGGCCCCGAGGCCCATACGAACGACGGGGAAATCATGTCCGGCTCGCACTACTTCACCGGTGCACCCGAGGTGGCCAGCGACCGCCGGCCGATCACGGTCTCCCTGCCGGACCTCACCCTGGAACTGACCACCGACACCGGGGTGTTCTCCCGCAGCCGACTCGACCCGTGCACCCGGATCCTGCTGGAGCACGCCCCGCAGCCGCGGGTGCGCGGCCCGATCCTGGACATCGGCTGCGGCTACGGTCCGATCGCCCTGACCTGGGCGAGCCGCCGCAAGCGCCTCCCGGTCTGGGCGGTGGACGTCAACGAGCGCGCCCTGGAGCTGGTCCGGCTGAACGCCGAGGCGCTGGGGCTCGGTAACGTCCAGGCGGCCCTGCCCGACGACGTCCCCGAGGACGTCCGCTTCGCCACCATCTACTCCAACCCTCCGATCCGGATCGGCAAGGCCGCGCTGCGCCGCTTGCTCACGCACTGGCTCGACCGGCTGACCCCGGACGGCTCGGCGTTCCTGGTGGTGCAGAAGCACCTGGGCTCGGACTCGCTCCAGAAGTGGCTGAACGAGCAGGGCTACCCGACCACTCGGGTCGCATCGGTCAACGGGTCCCGGATTCTGGAAGCGCGGCCCCGCCCCGAGGTGGGCGAGGGCTCCGAGAGTGGACGAGGTACGACGACGTGAAGCAGCTGCGCGGGACCGAACTGAAGCGCCTGCACCGCTCCTGGCGGCGCAGCAACGAGTTCCGGCTCGCGATGATCCTGGAGAACCTCCAGTCGCCGTTCAACGTCGGCTCGGTGGTCCGCACCGGCGCGGCGATGGGCGCCGAGAAGCTGTACCTGGCCGGGGACACCCCGTCGGTGCGCTCGTCCGGCGCTCAGAAGGCCGCGATGGGCACCGACAAGTACCTGAAGGTGGAGCACTTCCCGACCGTCGCCGAGGCCGTCGCGGCGGCCAAGGCGGACGGCTTCAAGGTCGTCGGTCTGGAACTGGCGGACGAGGCGGTGCCGATGTTCGCCGCGGAGCTGACCCCGGCGGTGGCCTTCGTGCTCGGGCACGAGGACCGCGGGATCACGCCCGAGGCGCTGGCCCTGTGCGACCAGGTGGTGTTCGTGCCGCAGCTGGGCCGGGTCGGCTCGCTGAACGTCTCGGCGGCCGCCACGGTGGCCTGCTACGAGGCGCGCCGGCAGGGCTACGCGATCAGCGGCACCCCGGACGGCGACCTCGCGGGTGACCTGGCGGGCGACCTCGGCGACGACGAGTAGCCGAGCAGCGCCCCCGAGGTGTGACCCGAAGCGCGAGGGGAGCCCGGTCCGTCCGCCGACGGGCCGGGCTCCCGGCTTCGCACGGCCTCGGCCTTGCCCTCTGCCCCGGGCCCGTGCCCCGACCCGGGCCTCAGCCCTTGACGTTCCGCCGGGCCGCCCCGACCAGGAACACCACCGCGAGCATCGCCGCGGACAGCGCCCCGACCAGCAGCGGGCCCGGACCGGCCGGGCTGCCGTCGACGCGCACGGCCCCCATGAAGTCGACGGCGGCGACGTTGTTGACCAGGACCCACCAGAGCGGCAGGTAGACCGCCTGGAAGAGCCGGTGGCTCCGGCTCACCACGCCGAGCGCCATGGCCAGCGACGGGACGAACAGCGCGCCGCCGAGCCAGCCCGCCGTCCCCGCGCCGTCGCCCGCCACCAGCATGCGTATCAGCGGGGCGGCGCCCGTCACCGCCGTGAGCACCAGCCCGGACGCCCATTCGGCGAGCAGCCGGCGCCGGGCCGACGGGTAGGCGCCCAGCAGCACCTCCAGACCGTTCTCCACCTGCCGGCTGCCAAGCCGGGACCAGATCAGGACCGGCCACAGCCACACCAGGGGCAGCAGCAGGCCGGTGACGGCGTCCGTCGGCAGCACGAACCCGGCCGCCGTCAGCCCGGCCGCGACCAGCCACCACCACCGGGAGACGCCCTGCACCAGGATGCGGACCTCACCCGCCAGCAGCCGGCCGAACGCCCCGGCCCGCCGCGGTTCGGTCCCTGGCAGGGCACCCCGCGCGGTCGTCCGGCGCGCCCCCGCGGGCTCCGTCCCGTCGGACCCGGACAGCCGGCCCGCCGCCCCGGCGGCCGTCGGAACCTCGGCCGGCTCCGGCGGCGCGGCCGCCCCGCCGGACCCGCGTGCGGGATCGAACCTGCCGAACCACAGCGCCGGCAGCACCGCCACGGCGAACGCCGCCAGCACCAGCGCCAGCCGGCCGAGGAGGAACCCGGAGGACGGGTCGAACCCGTCCCAGCGGAAGGTGCCCAGCGGCCTGTCGACCTTGGTGAGGCCGAGGCTGAATCCGCCCGGGTCGGCCGTCCCGTGCTGGGCCTCCAGCGCCGCGCCCATCGACCGCGCGATCCGGTGCACACCGAGGCCGTCCAGCGGCGCGGAGGCCGACTGCCCGCCGATCGCGAGCACCATGGCCAGCACGAACCAGACGACGTTGCCGAAACCGCCCCGCAGCAGCGGCACCGTCTCGAACAGGAGCGCCGCCGCCGCGGTGAAGGCCATCAGGGGCAGCGAGAGCAGCAGGAACGGCTCCGCCAGGGCTGCCGGGTCGACCGCGCGGTCCTCACCGCGGGCGAGCTGCATCAGCAGCGCGGTGACGGCCAGCACGCCGACCATGGAGGCGAGCACCAGCAGGTTGCTCAGGAACTTGGCCAGGAGGTACTGGGAGGTGCGCAGCGGGGTGGCGGCGAGGATCTGTCCGACCCCGGTCGCCCCGTCCCGCGCGATGCCGCTGCGCACCACGTAGAAGCCGCCGAAGGTGAGCCAGAGGGCGCCGGCCAGGGCGGTGACCGCACCGACGTAGGCGCTGTTGTAGACGCCCCGGCTCCCGCCCACGTCCATGATCGTCCAGTGGCCGCCCGCGTCCGGTACGGCCAGGTAGCCGAGCCCGACCGCGGCGAGCAACGTCACCGCGTACACCGGCCGGCGCACCCGGTCGCGGAAGTCGCCGACCGCCAGCCCGGCGAGCACCGATCCGGTCACCGCCGCACCGCCCGCGGCTCGGCCCCGTCCGGCTCCCCCGGCCGGTGGATGACGCCCAGGTAGGCGTCCTCCAGGTCGGGCGGCACCGGGACCGCGTCGGGCCGCGGCGGCTCGGCGGCGAGCAGTCGCAGCCGCACGCCGCTCCCGGTCCGCACCATCCGGCTGACCACGTGGCGGGCCCGCACCTCCAGGAGGTCGGCCGGATCGACCACCGCCTCCCACACCCGCCCGTCGACCTCCCGGAGCAGTTCGTCCGGCGCGCCCCGGCGCAGCAGCCGTCCCCGGGCGACCACCGCGATGTCGGAGGCGACCGACTCCACGTCGGAGACGATGTGGGTCGACAGCATCACCACCCGGTCCGCCGCGAGCTCGCTGAGCAGGTTGCGCAGGCGCACCCGCTCCTCCGGGTCCAGGCCGGCGGTCGGCTCGTCGACCACGATCACCCGGGGGTCGGCCAGCAGCGCCTGCGCGATGCCGACCCGGCGGAGCATGCCTCCCGAGTACGCGCCGAGCGGGCGCTTGACCGCCTCGGTCAGGTTGACCAGCTGGATCAGCTCGTCGATCCGGGCCCGGGCCGAGCGGGCGCCGATCCCCTTGGCGGCCGCCAGGTAGGACAGGAACTCCCGTGACGTCAGGTTCGGGTAGACCCCGAAGTCCTGCGGCAGGTAACCGAGTTCCCGGCGCAGCCGGTCCGGCTCGGCCACCACGTCGGCACCCCGGTAGCGGACCTGGCCGCCCGTGGGCCGGGTGACCGTCGACACGATGCGCATCAACGACGACTTCCCGGCACCATTCGGCCCCAACAGCCCCACCATTCCCGGCCCGAGCCGCATCGTGATGCCGTCGACGGCCCGCTTGCCGCCCTTGTGGACCTTGGTGACATCCACCAGTTCGAGCACGCTCTCCGCCCTCACCCCTTGAGCTCCGTCCCACGCCCGTCCCGCAGCACCACGACCCCCCGGGGAACATCGACCCGGTACTTCGTGTCGCAGTTCGCCAGCCCCGAACACCCCGCCCTGAGTTCGAGCACCCCGTCCTCAAGCGTCCAGGACTCCTTGACGCTGCCGACCTTCCCGCTCGTGTCGAACCAGCGGGTGACCTTGACGCCCTCGCGGGCGACCGCGACCAGGTCGGCCGGCGCACCGTGCGACTTCACGTCCAGGCTCTTGCCGGCGAACTCGAAGGTCCTGTCCTCGGGCGCGGCGTCCATGGCGTCGGCACAGCCGGCGAGCGACACCAGCGCGGCCACCACGAGAACGACCGTCCCGTATCCGGATCTCGCACGTCGCTCCACCTCATCCTCCTTGCGGCTGTGATCGGACGCACCGTTCCGGGCCCATCCCCGGGGCACGTGAACCCGCTCGCAAGCCTGGCCGATCCGCGGACTCCTGCCATCTGCCGTTCGGCAGATATCCCGTATGACCAAAGGGGGAGTTTCTCCCACCGACAACACCCTCCCACCGTCGCCAGAATGGCCTCACGGCCGGTACGACCGGACCGTACGACAGCACCACCGGGAGGGGACCACATCCATGGACAGCACGACGCGACCCGCACAGAGCCCGGCACCGGCCGAGGCCACCGGGCTCTCCGCACCCGCCGGATCCTCCGTACCCACCGGATCCTCCGTACCCGTCGGATCCTCCGTACCGGCCGGCTCTTCCGTACCGGCCGGGTTCTCCGTACCGGCCGGGCTCACCGCCCTCCGCCGGAGCCTGACCCTCAGCCGGCTCTCCTGCGTCGCCCTCGTCCACTCCCTCGGCGTCACCGGCGCGATCTCCCTCGCCGGCCCGGGCCTCGGACTGGTCCCGCGGGCCATGGCCCGAGTGCGCGCGCTGACCGACCGTCAACGCGCCCTGGCCGCCGACTGGTCCGGCATCCGCTTCCCGGGGCCGCCCGGCCCGCTGCCCCCGGTGCCCGAGGGCGCCTCCGGCGTATTCGCCCGCTACCGCTGGATCACGGGCGACCCGCAGACCCGCCGCGAGTTCCACTGGGTCCTCGCCGAGCCGTTCCTCGGCAGCGTGCTGGCCTTCCTGCCGGTCGCCGCCCTGCTCAGCGGCCTCTGGGGCGTCTTCCTGGCCCTCTTCGGCGTCCCGCTGTCCGCCGAGTGGGGCGGCCTCTGGTACGAGTTCATCCCGATCGAGGGCACCGTCACCGCCGTCCTCGCCGGCGTCCTCGGCCTGCTCCACCTCCCGCTCGCGCTCTGGCTCGCGCCCCGCACCGTCCACCGGCACGCCCGCCACGTCCACTCGATGCTCGCCCCGGGCGAGCAGGAGCTGCTGGCCGGCCGGATCGCCCACCTGACCGCCACCCGCAGCACCGCCGTCGACACCCGGATGGCCGAGATCCGCAGGATCGAGCGTGACCTGCACGACGGCGCCCAGGCCCGGCTGGTCGCGATGGGCATGACCCTGGACGCCGCCGAACACCTCCTGGAGAGCGACCCGCAGGCCGTCCGCGCCCTGCTGGTCGAGGCCCGCCAGTCCTCGGCCAAGGCCCTGGAGGAGCTCCGCGACCTGGTCCGCGGCATCCACCCGCCGGTCCTCGCCGACCGCGGACTCGCCGACGCGGTACGGGCGTTGGCCATGGTCTGCCCGGTCCCCACCGAGGTCTCGGCGGACCTGCCCGGCCGCCCCGAGATGCCCGTCGAGTCCGCCGCCTACTTCGCGGTCTCGGAGCTCCTCACCAACGTCGTCAAGCACTCCGACGCCGGCCGCGCCGGAATCGACCTCCGCTACGATCGCGGCGTGCTGCGCATCACCGTCTCCGACAACGGCCGCGGCGGCGCGGACGCCCGCCGGGGCACCGGGCTGCGCGGCGTCGAACGACGGCTCGCCACCTTCGACGGGGTCGTCTCCGTCAGCAGTCCCCCCGACGGTCCGACCACGGTGACCATGGAGCTTCCTTGCGCATTGTCCTCGCCGAAGACCACTTCCTCCTGAGGGACGGCCTGATCCGCCTCCTCCAGGCCCACGGCCACGAGGTGGCGGCCGCCGTGGACAACGGCCCCGACCTCCTCCGGGCCCTCACCGAGCAGCGGCCGGACGTCTCGATCGTCGACGTCCGGCTGCCGCCGACCTTCACCGACGAGGGCCTGCGCGCCGCCCTCACCGTCGCCCGCCGGCTGCTGGAGAAGGGCATCGGCGTGAAGG
>NZ_JBIVVI010000377.1:0-7242 GCF_044757675.1 Kitasatospora sp. NPDC091257 | reverse complement strand
CAGGAGCTCGCGGACGAGGCCATCGCACGCGTCCTGTACCTCACGGAACCTGGTCGGACGGCAGCAGGGAGGCGATCCAGGCGTCGTGGAAGACGCCGCGCTGCTCGGCGTACGAGCGCAGGGTGCCCTCGAAGCGGTAGCCGGCCTTCGCGGCGACCGCGCGGGAGCCCTCGTTGCCGACGTAGGCCTGCCACTCCAGGCGGCGCAGGCCGAGCTCGCGCAGGCCGAAGAGGGAGACGGCGCGCGCGGCCTCGGTGGTGTAGCCGCGGCCGCGGAACTCCTTCACGGCCCACCAGCCGATCTCGGCGGAGCCCGGGTCGTGGGCGCGCAGGACGAGCCCCTGGGACCCGACCAGGGCGCCGGACTCGCGCTCGAACACGCACCAGATCCGGTTCGCTCCGGTGCGCCAGCCCGCGATGGCGAGATCGCGCACGAAGAACTCCGCGTCCTCGCGCCGGTACGGGGACGGAACGACCGTCCAGCGCTGGATCTCCGGATCCTGGCAGGCCGCGAAGACGGCGTCGACGTCGGATTCCTGCGGGGCGCGCAGGACGAGCCGCTCGGTGGTCAGGACGACCGGTTCGGTGCTGGTTTCTTCCATGAACGGATTATTTCGCCGGGTGAGGCGGCCGGGCATCCGAATATCCCGCCGGTCCGCCCGCCCGGCAGGAGGCCGATTCCGGGGCTCGCCGACCGTTTTGCCCCGGTGGGCGGTGCTATCGGGCCATGTGCCCGCGGGGGTGACACGGGAATACCGTGCTGACGCACCTCCCGGGGGGTTGGACTCCTCGCATACGATGGCCCGTGCGGTGGGGTGACCCGCCGTGCAGTCGTCCAGTGCCAATACAGGCAAGGAGCCCGCTCACGTGTCCGTCTTCGACAAGATCCTGCGCGCCGGCGAGGGCAAGATCCTTCGCAAGCTGCAGCGGATTGCTGCCCAGGTCAACTCCATCGAAGAGGACTTCGTCAACCTCACCGACGCCGAGCTGCGCGCACTGACCGACGAGTACAAGCAGCGGCTCGTCGACGGCGAGAGCCTGGACGACATCCTCCCCGAGGCGTTCGCCACCGTCCGCGAGGCCGCCAAGCGCGTGCTCGGCCAGCGGCACTACGACGTCCAGCTGATGGGCGGCGCCGCCCTGCACTACGGGTACGTCGCCGAGATGCGCACCGGTGAGGGCAAGACCCTCGTCGGCACCCTGCCCGCGTACCTGAACGCGCTGACCGGCAAGGGCGTCCACCTGATCACGGTCAACGACTACCTCGCCGAGCGCGACTCGGAGTGGATGGGGCGGGTGCACCGCTTCCTCGGCCTTGAGGTCGGCGTGATCCTGGGCAGCATGACGCCCGTCGAGCGCAAGCGCCAGTACGGGATGGACATCACGTACGGCACGAACAACGAGTTCGGCTTCGACTACCTGCGCGACAACATGGCCTGGTCGCAGGACGAACTCGTCCAGCGCGGCCACTACTTCGCGGTCGTCGACGAGGTCGACTCGATCCTGATCGACGAGGCCCGCACCCCGCTGATCATCTCCGGCCCGGCCGACCAGGCGACCAAGTGGTACGCCGACTTCGCCAAGGTGGTGCAGCGCCTGAAGATCGACCGCGACTACGAGGTCGACGAGAAGAAGCGCACCGTCGGCATCCTGGAGGAGGGCGTCAGCCGGGTCGAGGACTACCTGGGCATCGACAACCTCTACGAGTCGGTGAACACCCCGCTGGTCGGCTTCCTGAACAACGCCATCAAGGCGAAGGAGCTGTACAAGCGGGACAAGGACTACGTCGTGATGAACGGCGAGGTCATGATCGTCGACGAGCACACCGGCCGCATCCTGGCCGGCCGCCGCTACAACGAGGGCATGCACCAGGCGATCGAGGCCAAGGAGGGGGTGGAGGTCCAGAACGAGAACCAGACCCTGGCCACCATCACCCTGCAGAACTTCTTCCGCCTGTACGACAAGCTGGCGGGCATGACCGGTACCGGCACCACCGAGGCCGCCGAGTTCCACCAGATCTACAAGCTCGGCGTGGTGCCGATCCCGACCAACAAGACGCCGCTGCGCATCGACCAGCCCGACCTGATCTACAAGTCGGAGCCGGCCAAGTTCGCCGCCGTGGTCGAGGACATCGCCGAGAAGCACGAGAAGGGCCAGCCGGTGCTGGTCGGCACCGTGTCGGTCGAGAAGTCCGAGTACCTGTCGCAGGAGCTGCGCAAGCGCGGCATCCCGCACGAGGTGCTGAACGCCAAGCACCACGAGCGCGAGGCGCAGATCGTCGCGCAGGCCGGCCGCAAGGGCGCCGTCACCGTCGCCACCAACATGGCCGGCCGTGGTACCGACATCATGCTCGGCGGCAACTCCGACCACCTCGCGGCGGCCGAGCTGGCGCAGCGCGGGCTGACCCCGACGGACACCCCGGAGGAGTACGAGGCCGCCTTCCCGGCCGCGCTGGAGAAGGCCAAGGCCTCGGTCAAGGCCGAGCAGGACGAGGTCAAGGAGGCCGGTGGCCTCTACGTCCTCGGCACCGAGCGGCACGAGTCCCGCCGGATCGACAACCAGCTGCGCGGCCGCTCCGGCCGTCAGGGCGACCCGGGCGAGTCCCGCTTCTACCTGTCGCTGGGCGACGACCTGATGCGCCTGTTCAAGGCCGGCATGGTCGAGCGCGTGCTCTCGATGGCCAACGTCCCGGAGGACGTGCCGATCGAGTCCAAGATGGTCACCCGCGCCATCGCCTCCGCGCAGACCCAGGTCGAGCAGCAGAACTTCGAGATCCGCAAGAACGTCCTCAAGTACGACGAGGTGCTCAACCGCCAGCGCGAGGTCATCTACGGCGAGCGCCGCCGGGTGCTGGAGGGCGAGGACCTCCAGGAGCAGGTCGGCCACTTCATGGACGACACCGTCGAGGCGTACGTCCGGGCGGCCACCGGTGAGGGCTTCGAGGACGACTGGGACCTGGAGAAGCTCTGGACCGCGCTCAAGCAGCTCTACCCGGTCACCCTGGACCTGGAGGAGCTGGAGGAGGAGGCCGGCGGCCAGGCCGGTCTGACCCCCGAGTTCCTGATCAAGTCCATCCAGGAGGACATCCAGGGCCAGTACGGCGCCCGCGAGGACCAGCTGGGCGCCGAGATCATGCGCGAGCTGGAGCGCCGGGTCGTGCTGTCGGTGCTGGACCGCCGCTGGCGCGAGCACCTCTACGAGATGGACTACCTCCAGGAGGGCATCGGCCTGCGGGCCATGGCGCAGCGCGACCCGCTGATCGAGTACCAGCGCGAGGGCTTCGACATGTTCACCGCGATGATGGAGGGCATCAAGGAGGAGTCCGTCGGCTACCTGTTCAACCTGGAGGTCCAGGTCGAGCAGCAGGTCGAGGAGGTCCCGGTCGAGGACGCCCAGGTGGTGCTCGACAAGCTGGAGAAGGACGCCGCCCGCCCGGAGATCAAGGCCAAGGGCCTGGAGGCCCCGAAGCCGCAGCGGCTGCACTACACGGCCCCCTCGGACGAGGTCGGCGGCGGCGTCATCGAGGGCGACTTCGAGGACCTCGCGCCGGAGGACGAGGGCGACGGGCTGACCCGCGCCGAGCGCCGCAAGGCCGCGAAGTCGGCCAAGGGCCGTCGCCGCAAGGGCTGAGCCGGCCGCCGGACACCAGCCAGGACGCCACGCAGGGCGCCGTTCCCGGACCGGGACGGCGCCCTGCGCCGTCGTGTACCGCCGGGGGTGCGGCGGGGCGCTCACCGGGCCTCCACGGCGGTGCACTGCCACTGCCCGGCCGGGCCGCGCTGCTCCAGCCGGAAGGCCACCACGTGGTGGCGCCGGCCGAGGTCGACCCGCACGCAGGCCTCGACCGCGTCCGGGGCGGGCGAGCGGTCGTGCACCGGGCCGAGCCGGGGCCGGTCGGCGGGGCCGCCGCGGCGCAGCGCTCCGGCCCGTACCAGCGAGGCGAGCTGTCCGTAGCCGGCCAGGCTGGTGTGCCGCATCAGCTGGCCGGAGGGCCGGGCGCCGGTGAGCACCTCGACCAGCCGGTGGGCGAACCGGGCGGCCAGCGCCCCGGAGTCGGGTCCGGGGGAGACGGGCCCGGGGGAGGCGGTGCAGGCGGCGCGCGGGTGACGCGGCCGGCGGCCGACCGGGTCGCAGCCGCCGGCGTCGCGCGGACGGCGGTGCGGGTGGGCGGTGGGATGGGCGGTGAACCGGACGGTCACGGGGTGGCTCCTCGGCTGGGTGGTGCGGGTACGGACGGGTCCAGGCTGGAGGCGTCCGGCGCGGGGCGGCAACGGGTTTCCTGAGTGCCCGGGGCAGGCTTTGGAGTTCACCTATCCGGGCGAACCGGCCAGTGCGGCGACGGGCCGGACGGGCCGGTCGGCGGCGCCCGGTTGACGTGCGGGGACGGACCGTACGGCCCGAAAGGGGACGCTCCGACTGGGCGGACCGGGTGGCGGCGCGCGGCCGCCGCGTTGCGCCGTACCGGCCCGGAGCGCACCATCGGACCCTGACCGGGAGCGGACGGCCGGGCTCCCACGACGAGGGGCGGCCGGTATGGCGACACGGGTGGCGGCGTCGGCCGCGGGCACCGCTCCGCCCGCCGCGGGCGGTCCCCGGCGCGGCCTGGTGCTGGGCGGCGGCGGGATGCTCGGCGCGGCGTGGACGGTCGGTGCGCTGTGCGCCGTCGAGGAGGCCACCGGGCGGCAGCCGGGCGAGGCCGACGTCCTGCTCGGCACCTCGGCGGGCGCGATCCTCGCCGCGATGCTGGCCGGCGGCGTCCGCCCCGAGCACCTGCGCGACCACCAGCGCGGCCTGCCGATCACCGAGGGCCCGCTGGCCGGGGTGGCCTTCGACTACGACACCGCCGTCGGCGGTGCGCTGCCGCCCCGCCCGCGGGCCGGCATCGGCTCGCCGGGGCTGCTGCGCGACGCCGTCCGGCATCCGCGCGAGTACCCGCTGCTGACCATGGTCTCGGCGCTCGCACCGCACGGCCGGGGCTCGCTGGCGCCGGTCGGCGAGCTGGTGCGCGGCCTGCTCGGCGACACCGGACCGCTCGGCGACACCGGACCGCTCGGCGGCGGTGGACCGGCCGGCGACGACGGCCGGCCGGAGCCCGGCGGCGGGGGATCGCCGCTGCGGGTGGTGGCCGTGGACTACCGCAGCGGCCGCCGGGTCGTCTTCGGCGACCCGGGCGCCCCGGCCGTCCCGGTGCCCGACGCCGTGATGGCCTCCTGCGCGATCCCCGGCTGGTTCGTGCCGGTGCGGCTGGACGGCTCGGCGTACGTGGACGGCGGCTGCTGGTCCGCCACCAACGCCGACCTGATGCTCGGCCGGGGGCTGGACGAGGTGTACGTGCTCGCCCCGATGGCGCTGCGGCTGGACCCCCGGCCGGGGCGGGCCGGGCGGCGGGGCGGGCTCGCGTCCGGCCGCGACACCCTGGCCGCCCTGCGCGAGTGGCGCGCCCGGGAACGCCCCCGCGGCGTGCTCGCCCAGCTGGTGAGCCGCTACCGCCACGCCGTCACCCGGCAGCTGCTGCGCGAGGCCGCGCTGCTGCGGGCCGAGGGCGCCCGGGTGCTGCTGCTCGCGCCGACCCCGGCGGACCTCGCGGCGATGGGCCCGAACATGATGGACCCGGCCCGCCGCGGCGCGGTCCTGGAGAGTGCCCTGCGCACCGGCCGGGAGGCGCTGCGGCCCCGGCGGTGAGGGCCCGGCCCGGGACCGGAGGCGATCACGGGCCGTCCGGCGGCGCCTATTCTTGGGGCGCTGGAGTCTTGGGGCGCCGGAGAATCGGTGCTGCTGGACGAACCCCGCTGGACGAACCCTGCTGGACGAACCGGAGAGTGCCACCGATGCGCGTGTACGTGCCCACCACCCTGACCGGCCTGGCGGCGGCGCGCGAGGGCGGCGCCCTGGACCAGTCCGCCGCGTACGCCGTGACGCCCGCGCTGCGCGAGTGGTACGTCAGCGACGACCTGGAGGAGCTGGAGTACGCGGCGCTGAACCGGGCCGCGCAGTCCTCGCTGCGGCTGCTGGCCGCCGACCCGCAGGCCCCGTGCCGCCGGGTGGTGGTGGCGCTGGACGTGGCCGACGCGTCGGTGCGGCCCTTCCCCGGGGACGAGTACCAGGACCAGGCCTCGCTCGGCCGGGTGGTTCTGGCCGGCCCGGTGCGGCTGGCCAAGGCGGCCGCGGTGCACGCCGACGTGGCCGACGACGAGGTGGTCACGGACGTGGCGGCGGCGGTGGCGGCGGTGGCCGCGGCCGACGCGGGCGACCAGGACGCCCAGTTCACCGTGGACGGCGCGGAGGACCACGACCTGCTCTGGTACGCGACCCAGGAGATCCCCTCCCTGCTCGCGTGAGGTCCGTCCTACCGGCGTGTCACCCGGTCGGGTTACCGTTTCACCCTGTGCGCACTCACATCGTTTGGGACTGGAACGGCACGCTCTTCCACGACATGGAGGCGGTGCTCGGGGCGAGCAATGCCGCGTTCGCGACCGTCGGCATCGAGCCGATGAGCCTCCAGGAGTACCGCGAGCAGTACGAGATCCCGATCCCCCGCTTCTACCAGCGCCTGCTCGGCCGGATGCCCTCCGCGCAGGAGTGGCTGAGGCTCGACGACGCGTTCCACGACCACTACCGGGAGCTCAGCGCCTCCTGCGGGCTGACCGAGGGCGTGCGCGAGCTGATGGACGGCTGGCGGGCGGCCGGGAACAGCCAGTCGCTGCTGTCGATGTACGAGCACGACGCGCTGCTGCCGCTGGTCGACACCTTCGGCCTTGCCGGCGGCTTCCTGCGGGTGGACGGCCGCAGCGGCCCGTCCGGCGGCCAGAAGGCGGAGCACCTGACCCGGCACCTGGCCGCGCTCGGCGAGCGGGTGGACCCGGCCCGTACGGTGCTGATCGGCGACGCCGCGGACGACGCCGTGGCGGCGCTCGGCGCGGGCGCCCACGCGGTGCTCTACACCGGCGGTTCGCACACCCGGGAGAAGCTGGAGCCGGTCGGCGTCCCGGTGGTGGACAGTCTGGCCGAGGCGGTCGAGCTGGCGGGCCGGATCGCGGGCTGAACCCCGGGCCCTGCCGTCCCCGGCCGGACCGCGGGGCCTCCCGCCGTTCCGGGCCGGACCGCGGACCGCGGGCCCCGGGAAGCCGGCGGACGTGGCGGGCGCCCCCGCCCCCCGCCCCCGGTGGGGACCGGCGGCTCCCGCCCCCCCGGGGCCGGCGGGGGGGACCCCCAAAGGAAGAGCACACCAAAGAAAAACAAAAAC
>NZ_JBIVVI010000376.1:0-7251 GCF_044757675.1 Kitasatospora sp. NPDC091257 | reverse complement strand
GCGTCACCGGCGTCCGGCCCACCGACGACTTCTTCTCGCTCGGCGGCCACTCGATCGCCGCGCTGCGGGTCGTCCACCCCCGAAGGCCTGACCATGCGCTACGACCCCGCCTACACCCCGCTGGACGAGGCGGACGAGGCATGGCGCGCGGCCTACCGGCGCCTCGGTGACGAACTGGCCCGCGTCTCGGTCGCGGTGAGCCTGGAACCGGGTGACGTCCTGGTCGTCGACAACGACCTCGTCGTCCACGGCCGGGTGCCGTTCCGGGCCCGCTACGACGGCACCGACCGCTGGCTCAAGCGCGCCTCGGTACGCGTGGAAGGCCGCCCCACCCGCCCGCTCGCCGAGCACGACGAACACGGCTACGGCCAGGCCGCCCTCACCGCCCGGGCCGCCTGAACCACCACTGCCGCCGCCTCACCACCTCGAAAGGGCACCCTCATGGACCGGGACGACACCACCCTGCGCGTACTGTCCACCAGCGACCTCGCCGGCCTGGACATCACCCTCGCCGACGTCGTCGACACCGTCGAACAGGCCTACCGCACCCTGGCCGCCGGCCAGTCCGACAACCCGCGCAAACTCACCGTCAAGCCCGCCGACGGCCACTCCGTCTCCTACGCCATGCTCGGCCGCGACGGTGTGCGCAACGTCGTCGCCGTCAAGACCTCCTACAAGCACGGTCTCGACCGGAGCCGCGAGAACCAGCACTACTACACGACGCTGACCATCTACGACGACGTCACCGGCCTGCCCGTCGCCATGATGGACTGCTCCCGCATCGGATCCCTGCGCACCCCGGCCGTCTCCGCCCTGCTGGCCCGCGAGTGCGCCGCCCCCGACGCCTCGACCGCGCTGGTGATCGGCACCGGCACCCAGGGGCGCCTGGCGCTGCCGTTCCTGCTCACCGCCCTGCCCGGGCTGGAGCGTCTCCTCCTGTCCGGGACCCACCCCGACGGCATCGCCGCCGTCCGCGCCGAACTCGCCCGGCACTTCCCCGACCGCGAGCTCGAACTGGTCACCGACCTCAGGGCCGCCGCCCGCGACGCCGACGTCATCGTCGCGACCGCCGGCGGCCACACCCCCGCCGCCGTCGAGGCCGACTGGCTGAAGCCCGGCGCGGTCTCGATCCTGGTCGGCCACGGCCTCGCCCCCTCCACCCTCCACCGGGCGGACCGGGTGATCGCCACCAGCGAAGCCCAGATGCGCGTCACCGGCACCGACATGGCCGACGCCGACGGCAAGCTCCCGGCCGTCGACCTGGAGCTGCCCGTCGTCATCTCCGGCGCCGCCGCCCGCACCGCCCCCGGGCAGCGGATCTTCGCCTACAACAGCGGACTCGTCGTCACCGACATCGCGCTGGGCCACCGCTTCGCCCAACTCGCCGCCGCCCAGGGCCTCGGAACCGAGGTGGCCCTGTGGCGCTGAGCCTGCCCGCCCACCCCGACCCGCTCACCGACCGGATCCACGACAGCGGGCTGCTCCACGAACTCGCCCACGGGCTGGACGGCCCCTTCCACTACCTGCTGCCCGAACGCTTCGACGACAACCTCGCCGCGTTCCGCGCCGCCCTGGCCGACGCCGGGGTCGAGGGCCGCGTCCACTACGCGAAGAAGGCCAACAAGGCCTCCGTGTTCGTGGAGCGCTGCGCCGCGGCCGGCGCCGGAGTCGACGTCGCCTCCCTCGGAGAACTGCGCGACGCCCTCGGCCACGGCGTGCGCGGCGAGGACCTCGTCGTCACCGGCCCCGCCAAGAACGAGCAACTGCTGCGCGTCGCCACCCGGCAGGGCGCGCTGATCGCCGTCGACGCCCTCGACGAACTGGAGCGCCTGCTCGGCCTCGACACCGACCGTCCCGTCCGCGTCCTGCTGCGCCGGCACCCGCCGGCCCAGCCGCGCAGCCGGTTCGGCCTGGACGACGTGCAACTGCACCAGGCCCTGCGGCGCTGCGCCGAGGCCGGGGACACCGTACGGATGGAGGGCTTCAGCTTCCACCTCTCCGGCTACGCGGTCCAGCCACGCGCCGACCTCGCCGGAGAGCTCGTCGAACTCTGCCTCAAGGCCCGGTCGTCGGGCCTGCCGGCGGACCGGATCAGCATCGGCGGCGGCTTCCCCGTCGACTACGTCGCCGCCGATGCCTGGGACACCTTCCTCACCGAACAGGGCCCCGGGCACTACCACGGCGAGAAGGCCTTCGCCGCGGGCGACTTCTACCCGTACCACTCCCCCGTCGCCGGCGCGGACGCACTGCGCGCGATCCTCGCCGCCCGCCCCGGCGGTACCGGACCGAGCCTCGCCGAGCGGCTGCGGCAGGCCGGCGTGACGCTCCTGCTGGAGCCCGGCCGCGCCCTGCTGGACCGCGCCGGGTCGTCGGTGTTCCCCGTCCAGGGCGTCAAGGACCGCGCCGGGTACGGCATCGTCACCGTCGACGGCACCAGCCTCAGCCTGTCCGAGCAGTGGTTCAACAGCGAGTACCTGCCCGACCCGGTCCTGCTCGGCGACCGCGCCGGGCCCCCGGGGCAGCCGTACCGGGCCTGCGTGGGCGGGGCCAGCTGCCTGGACTCCGACCTGCTCACCTGGCGCAAGATCGCCTTCCCCGCCCGGCCCCGGGTGGGCGACCTGCTCGTCTACCCCAACACCGCGGGCTACCAGATGGACTCCAACGAGTCCCCCTTCCACGAGCTGCCACTGCCGCCGAAGGTCGTCATCGACCACCACGGCGACCGCCCGCGCTGGCGCCTCGACCGCTGACCCCCCGCACGAACCTCCCCGCCCCGCCGTCCCCACGGAGCTCCACCATGACCGACGCCCTGAACCGCCCCCCGGTGGTCGGCCGGATGTCCGACCTCATCGGCCGCACCCCGCTGTTCGAACTCGCCCGCGCCGACAACGGCGCCCGGCTGCTGCTGAAACTGGAGATGTTCAACCCCACCGGCAGCGCCAAGATCCGCATGGCCCGCCAGATGGTCCTCGACGCCGAGGAACGCGGCGACCTGCGCGAAGGCGGCCACATCATCGAGTCCACCTCCGGCAACACCGGCCTGGGCCTGGCCGTCGTCGCCGCCGAACGCGGCTACCGCTTCACCGCCGTCGTCGACAACCACGCCGCCGCCGACAAGCTGCGCGCCATGAAGGCGATGGGCACCGAACTCGTCTTCGTCGACGCCGACACCGACGGCGAGGAACTCCACACCGCGGCCCGCGAGGAACTCGCCGAGGAGATGGCCCGCGGCAAGGACAACACCTTCTTCACCGAGCAGCACAACAACCCCAGCAACGCGGTCGGTTACCACGCCGTCGGCCGCGAGATCGCCCAGGCCCTCGACAACCGGGTCGACGTGCTGATCGGCGCGGTCGGCACCGGCGGCGGCCTGTGCGGCACCGCCCGCGAGCTCAAGCGCTCCGTGCCCGGCGTCGCCGTCGTGGGCGTCGAACCGAAGGGCTCGATCGCCTTCGGGCCGCCCGCCCACGACTACTACCAGTCCGGCACCGGCACCCCCGAGGGCGCCACCATCGGCCTGCTGGTGGACTACGACCTCATCGACGAGGGCGTGAAGGTCGGCGACATCGAGGCCTTCGCGACCGCCCGCGTCGTCGCCCGCCGCACCGGCCTGCTCATCGGCGGCTCCGCCGGAGGCGTCGTCCACGAGGCCCTGAACCGCCTGCCGGCCCTGGCCCCGGATGCCGTTATGGTCGCCTTCGTCAACGACGGTGGCGAGAAGTACATGGACACCGTCTTCAACGACGACTGGATGAACGCCCGCGCACTGCTCGACGAGGCCGTGGAGGCCGACATCGACGAAACGCTCACCAAACTCCGCAGGCCCTGACTTCCGAGAAACGTGACACCCACGATGCAGCAGCTAGCCACCCTCGCCCGCGACAGCCGCGCACTCGCCGCCCTCGCCGTCCCGCTCGCCCTCACCCAGCTCGCCCAGGTCGCCCTCACCACCACCGACACCATCATGATGGGCGTGCTCGGCACCGAGGCCCTGGCCGCCGGCGGCCTCGCCCTGGTCGTCTTCAACCAGCTGCGCACCATGGGCGTCGGCCTCGTCACCTCCGTCGGCAACCAGGTCGCGGCCGCCGCCGCGCGCGCCGAACGGGACGAGGGGGACACGGCCGACGACGGCGACGAGGTCCGCGGCCTGGTCCGGGCGGCGATGGCCGTCGCCACCCTGGCCGGCCTCGCTGGCGCCGTCCTGATGGTGCTCATCGGCCAGGCCGCCACCTGGCTCGGCCAGGACGCGGACGTCGCCCACCGCGCCCAGGGCATGCTCGCCGCCCTCGCCCCCGGCCTGGTCCCCTGCCTCTGGTTCCAGGCGATCCGCCAGTTCACCGTCGGCATGCGCCGCCCCCAGGCCCTGCTGCAGATCACCATCGCCTCCGTCGCCATCAACGCCGGACTCAACTGGCTCTTCATCCACGGCACTTGGGGCCTGCCCAAACTCGGCCTCACCGGCATCGGCGTCGCCACCAGCAGCGTCTACCTGCTCTCCTTCCTCGCCCTCTACGCCTCGGCCCGCCGCGACCCGCAGCTCGCACCCCTGCTGAGCCCGGACTTCTGGCGCGCCGACGCCCCCACCGTGCGCCGCCTGCTCGGCCTCGGCACCCCGATCGCCGCCACCTACGGCTCCGAGGCCGGCTTCTTCTCCGTCACCGCCCTGCTCGCCGGCAGCTTCGGCGCCGCCGCGCTCGCCGCCCACACCGCCGTCAACCAGCTGATCTACATCGTCTTCCAGGTCGCCGTGGGCCTCTCCCACGCGGCCTCCATCAACGTCAGCCGCGAACTCGCCCTCGGCGAGTACGCCGCGGCCCGCCGGATCAAGAACACCGCACTCGCCTGCGGCGCCGCCGTCACCACCCTCGTCGGCATCGCCTACCTCACCGTGCCCGACCTCGTCCTGCGGCCCTACTTCGACCCCGGCGCGGCCGCCGACCAGCAGGGCCTGCGGATCGCCACCGGACTCCTGGCCGTCGTCGCCGTGCTGCAGTTCTTCGACTGCGCCCAGAACATCGGCGTCGGCCTGCTGCGCGGCCTCGACGACACCCGGAGCGGCTTCCGCATCACCCTGATCGGCTACTGGCTCGTGGGCCTGCCCGCCTCCTGGCTCCTCGCCTACCCCCTCGGCGGCGAGACCCGCGGCCTCTGGCTCGGCCTGCTCGTCGGCCTCGCCACCACCGCCGTCCTCCTGCTGCGCCGCTACGGCCGCGCCCTCTCGGCCAAGGCGGTCACCTCACCCGAAGCGGCCGTCGCCGGCTGAGCCGGTCGGCGGCACCCGTCCCGCGGGTACGGGCCGATGAATCACAAGGGCCGGCACCGGTCCGCGGGTCAGCGCACCCGTCCGCGCGCCTTCAACGGAATCACCGGCAGCTCCGGGGCCGGCAGCCGCTCGCCGTCGTAGCCGTGGACCTCGCCGAAGCGGTCGCCGGTCATCCAGTCGGCGCGCGCCCGCGCGATCTCCTCGGTGGAGCGCCCGACGAAGTTCCACCACATGACGATCCGCTCGTCGAAGGGCTCGCCGCCGAGGAGCAGGACGGCGGCGTCGCCGTGGGCGCGCAGCGGGAGGTCGGGGCGCCCGCAGCCGAGGTAGAGCAGGGAGCCGGGCTCGACCGGGACGCCGTCGACGTCGACGCGGCCGGACATGGCGAGGACGGCGTGCTCGAAGTCGGGGAGGAGCGGGAGGCGGAGGTCCGCGCCGTCGGCGAGGGCGAGGTCGGCGCCGACCAGCGGGGTGTGGGTGGTCCCGGGCGAGGTGGCGGTGTCGAGGGTGCCGAGGATGACGGTGGCGCGCAGGCCCCGGCCGGTGACCACGGGCAGGTCGGGGTGGTGCTCGAAGGCGGGGGCGATGTTCCGGCCGGCCTCCGGGAGGGCCACCCAGAGCTGGGCGCCGTGCAGGTGGCGGGCGTGCGGGCGCGGGGACTCCTCGGAGTGCGAGATCGCCCGGCCGGAGGTCATCAGGCCCAGTTCGTACGGCCGGACGGTCCGGAGGCTGCCGAGGCTGTCGCGGTGCAGCACCTCGCCCTGGTGGAGCCAGCTGACCGTCTGGAGGCCCATGTGCGGGTGCGGCGGGACCCGCATGCCGGGCTCGTCGGCGATGTCGTCGGGCCCGTAGTGGTCCACGAAGCACCAGGCGCCCACCATCCGGCGGCCCAGGTTGGGCAGCAGGCGTTGGACCACCGTGTTGCCGCCGAGCGGGAATTGACGGGCCGTCAGCAGATCCTTCACCGGGCCGGCGCTGGCCTCGCGGCCGCAGCCGGCCGGGGCGGGCCTGAGGTCGAGGTTGCTCATCGCGGTTCCACCACCGTACGGAGAGGGGCCGGGCGGGCCCCAGAGGGCGCCGCCACCGATCATCCGCCACGGTGCGGCGTTCCTCCACCCGTGCCCGGCCATCCGGCGGCAGCCGGGACGAGCGGACGGGCCTCAGTGCCCGCAGGCCCACCAGGCGTCCGCCGTCGCCTTGTCGGCGAGGTCCCGCAGCTTGCGGACCGCCTCGGCCGGGTCCTCGGCCCCGTACACCGCCGAGCCGGCCACGAACACGTCCGCGCCCGCCTCCGCGCAGCGCTCGATCGTGTTCGCCGCGACGCCGCCGTCCACCTGCAGCCACAGCTCCAGGTCGTGCTTGGCGATCAGCTCCCGGGTGCGGCGGATCTTCGGCAGCATGATGTCCAGGAAGGCCTGGCCGCCGAAGCCGGGCTCGACGGTCATGATCAGCACCATGTCGAGCTCGGGCAGCAGGTCCTCGTACGGCTCGATCGGGGTGCCCGGCTTGAGCGCCATCGACGCGCGGGCGCCCTTGGCGCGGATCTCGCGGGCGAGCCGGACGGGCGCGGCGGCGGCCTCGACGTGGAAGGTGACCGAGCCGGCGCCGGCCTCGACGTACTGCGGGGCCCAGCGGTCCGGGTCCTCGATCATCAGGTGGAGGTCGAGCGGGGTGTCGGTGGCGCGGGCGAGCGACTCGACCACCGGGACGCCGAGGGTCAGGTTGGGCACGAAGTGGTTGTCCATGACGTCCACGTGCAGCCAGTCGGAACCCCGGACGGCCTCGGCCTCGTCGGCGAGCCGGGCGAAGTCCGCGGACAGGATGCTGGGGTTGATCTGGGCCATGACCGACTACCTTCGTACGAGGACCTGCGGGGGCTGGGCGCCCCCGGGGGCGGGCACCTCATCCCATCATCCCGCGCCGTACCGCCGCCGGGCGCACAGCGCCACCTCGGCGTGACCGTCATCACACCCCCGGCAGGATTACCG
>NZ_JBIVVI010000375.1:0-7253 GCF_044757675.1 Kitasatospora sp. NPDC091257 | reverse complement strand
CCCCCGCTCCCCCGGCCCGGTCTCCAGCCGCCCGCCGACCAGGGCCAGCCGCTCCTCCAGCCCGGACAGGCCGTTGCCCGGCTGGGACTTGCCCGGCCCGCGCCCGTTGTCGGTGATCTCCAGGACGGCGTAGCGCTCGCCGCTCGCCTCCCAGCTCTCGTCCGCCGTCACCGTGCAGACGGTGGCGCCCTCGCCGTGCCGGACCACGTTGGTGACGGCCTCGCGCAGCGCCCAGGCCAGCGCCCCGGTCTCCTCGTCGGTCAGCGACGGCCAGGCGTCCACCAGCTCCGGCGCGGCCTCCAGCCGGACCTGCGCGGCGGCCAGCGCGGTACGGGCGGCGGCCAGTTCGACCGGCAGGGTCGGGCGACGGAAGCCGGTCACCGCCTCCCGGACGTCGATCAGCGACTGCCGGGCGACCTGCTCGATGTCGGCGACCTGCGCCCGCGCCGCCTCGTCCTTGCCGGCGTCCATGAACCGCCCGGCCAGCTCGCTCTTCAGGGTGATCAGCGACAGCGAGTGCCCGAGCAGGTCGTGCAGGTCGCGGGCGAGCCGCAGCCGCTCCTCGGAGGCCGCCAGGTGGGCGACCGCGGCCCGGGCCTCGCGCAGTTCCTTCATGGTGGCGACCAGCCGCTGCAGACCGGTCATCGCGATGCCGGAGAGGAAGGCGCTGAGCGCGAAGGTGGACACGTTGTCGACGCCGGCCCCGATGCCCGTCCCGACGGCGGCGGTGAGCACGGCCATGGCGACCAGGGCGCGCAGCGCGTAGTGGGTCGGCACGATGATCGCGACGCACACCGAGGCGTAGATGAACAGCGTCAGGAACGCGGCTCCGAGGCCGACCGGGGCGGCGACGGCGAGCCCGACCATCGTCGTGACGATCACCAGGCAGGCCCGCGGCCGCATCCCGGCCTGCGAGCGGAAGACCACCAGCAGCACGTAGGCGACCACGAACCCGGCCAGGCAGCACCAGCCGAGCACCGTCCCGGCCGTGGTGTGGCCGCCGTTCAGCAGGTCGCCCGCCGGGTAGGCCAGGTAGAGCATCCACAGCATCATCCAGGCGACCTTGACCAGCAGCTGGCGCCTGCTCTCCACCGGGGAACCGGGCACGTTCATGAAGGACGCGCGCGCCACGCCCACCTCCGGCGGTTCGTCGGGGCGGTGGGCCTGGCGCGCGTCACTCATGTCGATCATCATGCCTGGCGGCTGTCACGGCGGTACAGGGCCGCCGCGGCGGCGCCGAACACCACGAGGAAGGCGGCCAGCCCGGCGACCGCGCCGGTGTCCAGGGAGTGCCCGGGCCGGGTGAAGTCGGCCAGCTGGTTGTACAGGTACACCGGGTTGAAGCGGGCGAACCTCTCCAGTGAGCCGCTCACCGGGAACCAGGTGCCGCCGAGCAGGGCCATCGCCATGTAGGTGATCATCACGATCGGCTGCACCGCGTCCGGCGCCGCCGCGTACCCGAGCGCCACCCCGAGCGCGGCGAACACGAAGCTGCCCAGCCAGAGCGCGGCCGCCAGCCCGAGCCACTGCGGCACGCTCAGCGAGACGCCCTGGCTCGCGCCGACCGCGAAGACCACCAGGATCGCCGGCAGCGTGGTGACGGCGGTCGCCGCGATCTTGCCGACGGTGTACGCCCGGCCGGGCAGCGCGGTCAGCCGCAGCTGGCGCACCCAGCCGCTCTTGCGCTCCAGCGAGATCCGCTGCGCGCTGCCGGTCAGCACCGCGCCGACCGCGCCGAAGGTGGCCATCGAGACCATGAAGTAGGTCTTCACCGGCAGGCCCCCGGCGAGCTGGGTGGAGCCGTAGGCGTTGATGAAGAAGACGTACATCAGCGCCGGGTAGGCGATGGTGAAGAGCAGGTAGCGCCGGTTGCGGAGGGTCCGCAGGATCTCCAGCCGGATCAGGGTGGTCATCGCACGGTCTCCTTCTCGGTGTTCTCCCGGCCGGCGTCCCCGGCGCCGGCCTCGCGGTCCAGCTCGCCGGTGATGGTCAGGAAGGCCTGCTCCAGGCCCACGCCGGCGACCTCCAGCCCGCGCGGGTACAGCCCCGCCCGGTAGATCCCGGCCACGGTGGCGTCGGCGTCCGCGGTCCGGATCCGTACCGTCCGCACCCCCGCGACCCTCGCGGTGACGTCCAGCGACCGCACGCCCGGCAGGGTGCGCAGCACGGGCTCCTCGAACCCGCCGTCCGCGTCGTGGAGTTCGAAGGCGACCCGGCGGGCTCCGGCCCGCGCCTTGATCTCCGCCGAGCTGCCGTCGGCGATCAGCCGGCCCCGGTGCAGCACCAGGACGCGGTCGGCGATCGAGTCGGCCTCCTCCAGGTAGTGGGTGGCGAACAGCACCGTGCGCCCGGCGTCGGCCTGCGCGCGCATGCTCGCCCAGAACGACTGCCGCACGCTGACGTCCATGCCGGTGGTCGGCTCGTCCAGCACGATCAGGTCGTTGTCGCCGGCGATGGCCAGGGCGAAGCGGACCCGCTGCTCCTGGCCGCCGGACAGCTTGTCGACCCGCCGCTCCGCCAGCTCGGTGATCCCGGCGTCGGTCAGCACCTCCGTGACCGACCGGCCGCGCGGGTGCACGTCGCAGGCGAGCCGCACCAGCTCGCGCACCTTGACGTCGGTCATCAGCCCGCCGCTCTGCAGCATCGCGCCGACCCGGCCGGCCTCGATCGCCGCCCGCGGGGTGGCGCCGAACAGGGTCACGCTGCCCCGGTCGGGCTCGCGCAGGCCGAGCAGCAGGTCCAGGCTGGTGGACTTCCCGGCGCCGTTCGGCCCGAGCAGGGCGACGGTCTCTCCCGGCCTCAGCACGAGGTCCAGTCCGTCCACGGCGCGCACCCGCCCGTAGCTCTTGCCCACGCCGCGGAAGGCGGCCACCTCGGTACCCATCGCCCGGCTCCTCTCCCTGATGGTGTCACGCTCGTGGCGTCACGGTCGGTGCTGTTCGCACCACCTCAGAGTCCCGCGCGGGCGGGTGGCGGCGGCAGTGTCCGCCGTCGTGCCTTCGGCATGACGGATGTCATGCCGGCGGCCGGTACCCCGGTCAGGGGCACCGGCCGCCGAAAGCGCTGGTCGGACGGGTGTCACACCCCCAGCGAGCGCTTCACGAAGTCGACCTGGAGCAGCAGCAGGTTCTCCGCGACCTCCTCCTGCGGGGTCATGTGGGTGACTCCGGACAGCGGCAGCACGGTGTGCGGGCGCCCGGCGGCGAGCAGCGCCGAGGACAGCCGCAGGGTGTGCGCGGCCACCACGTTGTCGTCCGCCAGCCCGTGGATGATCATCAGCGGGCGCTCCAGGCCGGCCGCGTACCCGCTCAGCGAGTTGGCGGCGTACACCTCGGGCCGCTCGGCGGGGTCGCCCAGGTAGCGCTCGGTGTAGTGGGTGTCGTACAGCTCCCAGTCGGTCACCGGCGCCCCGGCCACCGCCGCGTGGAAGACGTCCGGGCGGCGCAGCACGGCGAGCGCGGAGAGGTAGCCGCCGTACGACCAGCCGCGGACGGCGACCCGGTCGAGGTCCAGCGGGAACTCCCCGGCGAGCGCCCGCAGCGCCTCCACCTGGTCGTCCAGGGTGGCCCCGGCGAAGTCGAAGGCGATCGACTTCTCCCAGGCCGGCCCGCGCCCGGGCGTGCCGCGCCCGTCGGCGACGACCACCGCGAAGCCCTGGTCGGCGAACCACTGCGAGTTGAGGTGCGGGTTGTGCGCCTGGACGACGCGCTGGCCGTGCGGGCCGCCGTACGGGTCCATCAGGACGGGCAGCAGGCCGTCCCGCTCCCGGTCGTAGCCGGTGGGCAGGAAGACGGCCGCCGGGATGCGGCGCTCGCCGGCGAAGCGGAAGACCGGGCGGGCGGTGATGACCGGGGTCTCGGCGTACGAGGCGATGGTGGCGACGTCGTCGACCGCCAGGCCCTCGGGCAGGTCCCGGGCGACCTGGACCAGGGTGCCGGGCAGGTCCGGCTCGGCGGTGGCCCGGACGGTGATCCCGCCGCCGTGCACCGCGCTGGTGACGGAGGTGAACGGCCGCCCGTTGGCGGACTCCCAGCCCAGTCGCGTGCCGTCGTGGCTGATCCGGCCGACGCCGATCCAGCCCGGCTCGGGGTCGGTCTCCTCGGCGCCGCCGGCGGCGCCGAAGAACACCTCCCGCTCGGTGACCGCGACGACCGAGCGGACGTGCAGGTCGGCCCCGGTCACGGCGCGGTCGCCGATCACCAGCGCCCGCACGCCGCCCTCGTCGGAGATCCGGACCAGCTTGCCGTCCGGGGTCCAGGCCGGCGCGCCCGGGAACAGCTCCAGCCAGACGCCGTCCTTCTCCTCGTGCAGCACCTCGGTGGCGCCGGTGGCGGCGTCCAGGCCGAGGATCCGCTGGCCGCGCTGGTCGCGGGTCTGGACCAGGAGCAGCGGCACGCCGCCCTTCGACCAGTGCACCCGGCCCAGGTACGGGTAGGCCTCGCGGTCCCAGACCACCTCGGTGCGCCCGCCGTGCAGGTCGAGCAGCCAGAGCCCGACCTCGGCGTTGGCGCCGCCGGCCGCCGGGTAGGCGACCTCGGCGGGCTCACGGTCCGGGTTCGCCGGGTCGGCGATCCACCAGCGGCGCACCGGGCTGTCGTCGGCGCGCTCGACCAGCAGCCGGTCGCCCGCCGGGGACCACCAGAAGCCGCGGTCGCGGTCCATCTCCTCCTGCGCGATGAACTCGGCCTGGCCCCAGGTGACGTTCGGGCCGTCCGGCTCGGCGAGCACCCGGTCGCCGCCGCCGTCGGTGCGGGTCAGCCGCAGCTCGCCGGCGGTGTTGGCGTACGCGACGTAGGCGCCGTCCGGGGAGAGGCGCGGGTCCAGCAGCGGCCCCTCGGCGGGCAGTTCGGCGGTGGCGCCGGTGGTCAGGTCGGCGGTGAACAGGCGGCCGGAGAGGGCGAAGGCGGCCAGCTTCCCGGCCGCGTCCAGGGCGTAGCCGACGATGCCGGCCGAGCCCTCGCGGCTGCGCTCGCGGCGGGCCCTCTCGGCCGGGGAGAGGTCCTCCTCGCCGCCGCCGAGCAGCGCGGCCGGGTCGGCGGCGACCCGCTCCTCGCCGGTGGCGGTGTCGAGGGTCCAGAGCAGGTTGGCCCGGTCGCGGCCGGATCGCGAGCGGAGGAAGACGACCCGCGAGCCGTCCGGCGCGACGGAGAAGGAGCGGGGCGCGCCGACGGTGTAGCGCAGGGTCCGCGCGTACTGCCTCGGGAAGGTGTCGGCAGAGGTGTGGGAGGTCATGGCACCAGACCTTATGACGACGGACCACCACCCCCGGGCGTGCGTTGATCACTCGTTCGGAGCATCGTCGACAAGTACGCCCCAAAGAGGTCCAAACCGCCTCCGACCGGCCCACGCGCCCCTCGGATGCCACGATGCCCCGGCGCGCGCGGACTCACCGAGGGTAATGACACCCTCACCCATCGGGTATGACTTGTCGCGCGAGTGAACGCCCGGCCCCGTCCCGGACCGCGGTCACCCGCAGCCCCCAGTCCCGCACCGTCCCTCGCCGCTCTCCCCCGGGCGGCGTGCCCGAGAAGGGGTGTGAGCCGACATGGCCATGAACATCTCCGCCGCTGTGCTGATGCTGGTCATCGTGGTGATCCTGATCCGCCGGTCCGGCCTGAAGCTGGCGCACGCGATCGTCTGCGCGCTGCTGGGCTTCTACCTGGCCTCCAGCTCGATCGCCCCGTCGATCAGCCAGGTCACCAGCAACCTCGCCGGAATGATCAACGGCCTGAGGCTCTGACCCCGCCGCCGCGGCCGCGAGGGCCTGACGTCGCACGCGCGCCTGCCCCGCCCGCCCTCCGGGCGGACGACGGGAGCGTGACGACAGGCCCTAGGCTTCCTCCCATGACCGCGACTACCGGCCGCCGCCTCCTCCTGGTGCACGCGCACCCCGACGACGAGTCGATCGGCAACGGCGCCACCATGGCCCGGTACGCCGCCGAGGGCGCCCGGGTCACGCTGGTGACCTGCACCCTCGGCGAGGGCGGCGAGGTGATCCCCGCGCGGCTGGCCCACCTGACGGCCGATCGGGACGACACCCTCGGCGCGCACCGGATCGGCGAGCTCACCGAGGCGATGCGCGCCCTCGGCGTGACCGACTTCCGCTTCCTCGGCGGCCCGGGGCGCTACCGCGACTCCGGGATGATGGGCGTGCCCGAGAACGACGTGCCCGGCTGCTTCTGGCGGGCGGACGTCGAGGAGGCGGCCGGCCACCTGGTCGCGGTGATCCGCGAGGCGCGCCCGCAGGTGCTGGTCACGTACGACCCGGACGGCGGCTACGGGCACCCGGACCACATCCAGGCGCACCGGGTCGCGATGCGCGCCCACGAGCTGGCCGCCGACCCGGCGCACCGGCCGGAGCTGGGCCCGGCCTGGCGGATCGCCAAGGTGTACTGGAACCGGATGCCCCGCTCGGTGATCGAGGCCGGGCTCGCCGAGGCCGCCGCCAAGGCGTCCTTCCCGGGCGTGGCGCAGCCCTCCGACGTCCCCGGCGTGGTCGACGACGAGGTGGTCACCACCGTCCTGGACGGCGCGGCGTACGCGGGGCGCAAGGCCGCCGCACTGACCGCCCACGCCACCCAGATCACCGTGGACGGCGCCTTCTTCGCGCTCTCCAACGACCTCGCCCAGCCGCTGTTCGCCACCGAGTACTACCAGTTGGTGCACGGCCAGGCCGGGCCGGGCGGGCCGGAGGACGACCTGTTCGCCGGCCTTCCGCTCGACGCCGCCCACGCCGAGGAGGGCACCCGATGAGCAAGTCCGACGCCACACCGCCGCGCCGCACGCTCGCCGCCGCCGTCCTCGGCACCCGCGAGGAGCGGCTGGCGGAGCCCCAGCCCCCGCGCGCCGCCCGGATCGGGGCCTACGTCCTGTTCTTCCTGCTGGGTGCCGCGGTGTCGGTCTGCGGATCCTTTGTGCAGGCCCTGTGGCCGCCGGTGGGAGTCCTGCTGGCGCTCGCCGCGACCGGCGCCACCTTCTACGGCGGCCTGCGGGTCACCGGCACCCGGCTCGGCGCGGGCGCGCCCGCGGCCGGCTGGTTCCTGGCGATGCTGCTGCTGATCGTGCCCCGGCCCGAGGGCGACAACGTGCTGTGGTCCAACGCCACCTCGCTGGCCTGGCTGTTCGCCGGGTCGGTGCTGGGCGTGATCTGCGCCACCTGAGCCGGCGATCTCGGCGGCGCGCTCCAGCGCGGCCGGGGAGAAGGTCGCCAGCCACAGGCCGCCCTCGGAGGCGAAGGACTTCTGCGGGGCGAA
>NZ_JBIVVI010000374.1:0-7253 GCF_044757675.1 Kitasatospora sp. NPDC091257 | reverse complement strand
GCATGACCCCGGCCCAGGTGAAGGCGCGCTACCAGGACATCGTCGACTTCTCCGGCATACCCGAGGACGTGGAGAGCCTCGTCCGGACCCACGCCGCCTCGATCGGGCGACTCGACCGCCCGGTCGTGCTCCTGGGCCGCTCCACCGGCGGGCTGGTCGCCCAAGCCGTCGCGGAACGCGTCGGCGCCGAGGCGGTGGTCCTGCTCGACACCCTCCCCGTCCGCGACGAGGGCCGACTCGCCGAACTGGCCGTCCGCAGCGCCACCAGGCTCGACGAGCCCGCCCTCGCCGCCATGGGCGCCTACGCCCGCATCTTCCTCGACCGCCAGGAGCCGGAGCCGGCCGTCCCGACCCTGCACCTGCGCGCCGGCGACGTACCGGGCGACCACTACTCCATCCTCGACGAACACGTGAGCACGACGGCGAAGGCCGTCCGGGAGTGGCTCGCCCGGACCCTGCCGACCGAGCCGGAATGACCGGACGCCCGTCGGCATGCAGCCCCGGACCGAGCCGAACCCCGCCGAACCGACCCGGACCCGGGCCGGCCTGAACCCGGCCCGGCCCGGGCCGGGCCGGGCCGGGCCGCCGGCCGGCGCACCGCCGTGAAAAACCGGATGCCCGGGCCGCGCCCGTCGGGCACAATCGGCGCCGATGCCTCACCTGACTGCCGACCGGCTGCTCGCCGCCGTCGAACCACTGCCCCACCCGCTCCGGCTGCGCGAGGTGGCCCGTACCGCCGCCGCCCTCGCCCCCTCCGACCTGACGGCCCTGCTCGCCGAGCTGGACGGCCGTGGCCCGTACGAACGCCGACTCGCCGCGCTGGCCGCCCTCGCCGGACGGCGGGCGCGCCATCTGATCGACCGGATCGACGACCCCGACCCCGTCGTGCGGCGCTACGCGCACCGGGCGATCGGGGAGCTGCCGTTCCCGGACGGCGACCTTGAGGCCGCGATGCTCAGCGCCCCGAAGGCGGTCCGCGACGAGCTGGCCCGCGCCGTCCTGCGGGCCGGGCGCACAGCGGTGGCCGAGCGGCTGGTGCCGGTCGTCCGCGAGCGCTGGGGCGCCGCCGAGGCGGCCCGGCTGCTGCCGGTCTGCTCGGCCGAGGCCGTCGCCGCCGAACTGCCCGCGCTGGCCCACGCGATCGCCTTCTCCACCTCGCTCGGACACCGCCACCCGGGCGCGGTGCTGGACGAGGCCGAGCGTCAACTCGCCGACCTGCCGTACGGCTTGAGGCGCACCTTCTGGCAGCGGCACGCCCTCGGCCTGGCCGCCGCCGCCGGCCGCGAACCGGCCCGGATGCTGGAGCTGCTGGAGCGCCACCCCGAGGCCGGCCTGCCCGGCCCGCTGCGCGACCGGCTCGCCGGCCTCGCCGCCGTCTCCGCCGGGCGGACCGTCCGCCTGCTGCTCGCGATCGACCGGCACCGCCACGAGCCGCCGCTGCGCGCCGGCGTGGCCCGTCGGCTGGCCGCGGCCCGGCCGGACGGACTCGCCGCGCTCGCGCACCGCCACCACGAGAGCCACCTCGCGCTGCTGCGGCAGCTGCCCCCGGCCCGGCGGGCCGCCTTCTACGACGAGGTGGCGGCGCAGCCCGGCCCGTACCGCTCCTGGTACTCCGTCGACGTCCTCGCCGTGCTGCCCGCGAAGGAGCGGCACGTGCGGGCGCGGGCCCAGCTGGCGGCGGACAGCGAGGACGTCGTCCCGCTCGTCCTGCTGCCGGTCGCCGAGGCCCGGCCGAGGCTGCTGGCCGAGACCCGCGTGGCCGACGCCTGGGACCGGGGCTGGGCCTGGGCACAACTGGTCCGGCAGGCCGCACTCTCCGGCGAACCGGGCGCCCTGCCCGAGGCGCTCGAACTGCTCACCCGACTGCGCAACGAGCAGGACCCGGTCCGCGGCACGGCGCTGGAGGAGGTCGCGGCAGTGCCGCCGCGGCTCTTCGACGACGCCACCGCCGGCCCGCTGGAGCGGCTCACCGACGACGCCCTGGCCGCCCGGGACTGTTCGGCGCGCACGCGCACCGCACTCGGCCGCCTCGCCGGCGCCGTCCTCGGCGAGCACGTGGGCGGGCCGGCCCGCGAACTGCTCGCCTGGGCCGTCCGCACCCTCGAACGGACCGACGGCGCCGGCCTCACCGTCCCGCCCCGGCGCGAGGCGGCGGTGGTCGACGCGCTGTGGGCCGCGCTGGAACGCTCGGCCCGATCCCGCGACGCCGCACTGCTGCTCGCGCTGGCCGGGACGCTCGGCGACCGGGCGCGACGTGCTCCCGCCCTCGCCGAACTGCTGGAGCGCGTCCTGCACTCGGGCGGCGACCGTGCCGTCGAACGGGCCGCCGCACCGCTGCTGCGCGACCCCGCCACCGGCGGCGAACGCGCGGCCCGGCTGCTCGCGCTCAGGCCGTCGGCCGTCACCCTGGCCCCGGTGCGGGCCGTCCTGACCCGGATCCGCACCGATCTGCTCGGGCCCCTGCTCGACACCCCCTTGACCGCGACCGACCTGGTCGACGCGGACCGCTGGCTCCCCGCACAGCAGCACGCGGCCGCCGAACGGCTCGCCCGTACGGTCGGCGACCCCACCCGGGCCCTGGCCGAGCGCGCCGCCGCCCTGCGCGCCGCGGCCCGGATCCCCGTCCACGGCGAGGCCCTGCTGCGCCGGTACGCGGACTCCGCCGAGACCGTCCTCGCCGAGGCCGCGCTCGCCGCGCTGCCCTGGACCGAGCGCCCCGCCGGGGCGCTGCCCGAACTGCTCTCCCACGCCGCCGACGACCGCGCCCGGGTCGCCCTCCACGCGGCCGGCCGCGCCGCCCGGTTCGCGGGGAGCTCCGAACTGGGCCCCGCGCTGCGGCGGATCGCGCTCGATCCGGCGGCGAAGGTGACCAGCCGCAAGCAGGCCGTCCGGCTCGCCGCCGCGCACCTGGTCCTGGACGAGGCGGCCGCCCTGCTGCGCGAGGTGTACACCGCGCCGGGGCAGCACCACGACGTCCGCGCCGCGGTGCTGGCGACGGTCGGTGACCGGATCGCCGACCTGCCGCTGTGGGACGTGCTCACCGACGCGGCCGACGGGCCGGACGGACTGCGGAACGCACTGGTCCTGCACCTGAGCGGGGAACGGACAGCCGCGGAGCACCGACCGGCGTTCGCCGGTCTGATGGCCCGGCTGGCGGTCGACGCCGACCTCCTCACCGCCTCACCCGCGCAAGGGCAGCTCGTCTCCTGGGGCCGGTACGCGCCGGAGGCGGTGCGGGCGCTCGTCCCGCTGGTGACCGACCTCGCCGAGCAGGACCGCTGCCAGGGAGCGGCCCGCGCGCTGACCGGAATGGCACTGTCGGACGCCCCGCACCCGCTCGGCGGCTGCGCGCCGGGCAGCGTCCTGGCGGACGTCCTGACCGCCCTGATCGAGACCCTGCGTGCCGGGGAACCGGCGCTTCCCGGCCGCGACCAGCCGGCCCGGCGGCGGATCGACGCGCTCACCGGCTGGATGTGGAGCCCGAACGCCACGGCGCGGGCCGTCCGCGCCACCCGGCGGGAGGTCGCCGCGATTCTGCTCACCGAACCCGCGCTGCTGCCCGAGGCCACCCGCCGACTGGTCGAGGCGCTCGACCTCGACGCACCGGACCTGGGCGAGCGCGTCGCCGAGCTGGCCGTCCTGGTCGCCGACCGTCCGGTGCTGGCGGTGGCCGCCGCCGACGCACTGAACCGCCAGGGCAACGGACGACGGGAGGCACCGGAGCACGCGCTGGCGGCCGCCCGCCGACTGGCCGCCGACGACGGACTCGCGCCCGGCCTGTTCGCCGTCGCACTGACGAACACGGGGGCGCAGCTCGGCTGGCCCGCCGAGTGGCGGGAGGTGCTGCACGCGCTGCGCCGCCACCCGCGGCCGGACGTCCGGGACGCCGCCCTCGCGGTGTTCACCGACCCTGCGTGAGCGGACCCCTGCGTGAGCGGACCCCTGCGTTCGGGGCACCCTGCGGGTCGGCCCGTGGCCGTTCCTGCCCCCGATACGCAGGGTGAGCCGGAACAAGGTCCGCGACGACGGTGTTCCACGGGCAACGGGCACGGCTCTGCCCGGCGTCCACGCCGCGGCGGTAGGGAGGCCGGTATGGCACTGCAGGGCACCGGATTCGGGCCGGCGGACGGCTCGCGTTATCTGCCGATCGCCGAGCACGGCCTGATCGGCGATCTCCGGTCCGCCGCGCTGGTGGGGACCGACGGCACGATCGACTGGTACTGCTGCCCGCGTTTCGACGCCCCCAGCGTCTTCGCGTCCATCCTCGATGCCGACCGGGGCGGGTCGTTCGAGCTGGCCGCCGATGTGCCGACGCGCACCCGGCAGTTCTACTTCCCCGACACCAACGTCCTGATCACCCGGTTCTTCGCCACCGACGGGGTGGCGGAGATCCAGGACTTCATGCCGGTCGTGGACGAGTCGCGCGAGGCCGGTCGGCACCGGCTGATCCGGCGGGTGGTCTGTGCCCGGGGAACGCTTCCGTTCCGGGCGCGGGTGGCTCCCCGCTTCGACTACGGATCCGAACCGCACACCGTGAGTGTCCGGGCCCACGAGGCCGTCTTCGAGTCCCCCTCGATGGCGCTCGCGCTGACGGCCACCGTGCCGCTCGAACGCGAGGGCGTGGACGTGTGGTCGCACTTCAAGCTCCTCGAAGGCGAGTCGGCGGTGTTCGCCCTCGACCGGGTCGGCGGCGACCTGGCCCCGCGGGCGTGTCCCCGGGCGGAGGCGGAGGAGCAGTTCGAGGCGACGGTGCGGTTCTGGCGCCGCTGGCTGGCCGGGTCCCGCTACCACGGGCGGTGGCGTGAGATGGTGCACCGCTCCGCGCTGGTGCTGAAACTGCTCACCTACGCGCCGACCGGTGCGATCGTGGCCGCGCCGACGACGAGCCTGCCCGAGCGGATCGGCGGCGAGCGCAACTGGGACTACCGGTACGTGTGGGTCCGGGACGCGGCCTTCTGCGTCTACGCCATGCTCCGGCTGGGCTTCACCGCGGAGGCCGAGGCCTTCATGGGCTTCCTCTCCGACCGGGGCATCCTGCGGGGCGGCGCCGGCGCCACGGGACCGCTGCAGATCATGTACGGGATCGACGGGCGCAGCGACCTGCCCGAGCGCGAGCTGTCCCACCTGGAGGGACACCTGGGCTCCGCCCCGGTGCGGGTGGGGAACGCGGCCACCGGCCAGCTCCAGCTGGACATCTACGGAGCGCTGATCGACTCCGTCTACCTGTACGACAAGTGGGGGCAGCCGATCAGCAGCGATCACTGGGACGAGGTCGGTGCCGTGGTGGACTGGCTCTGCGACCACTGGGACCAGCCCGACGAAGGCGTCTGGGAGACCCGGGGCGGCCGGAAGGACTTCCTCTACTCACGGCTGATGTGCTGGGTGGCGATCGAGCGGGCCATCCGGTTGGCGAACCGGCGCGGGCTGCCGGCGGACCTCCCGCGCTGGCAGCGGAGCCGGGACGCGATCTACCGGCAGATCATGCGACGCGGCTGGTCGGCCGACCGCAGGGCGTTCGCCCAGAGCCTGGGCGGCGACGTCCTCGACGCCTCCGTGCTGATGATGCCGCTGGCCAAGTTCATCTCGCCGAGCGACCCCAAGTGGCTGGCGACCCTGGACGCGCTGAGTGCGGAACTCGTCTCCGACTCGCTGGTCTACCGCTACGACCCGGAGGCCAGCCCGGACGGTCTGCGCGGGGCCGAGGGCACCTTCTCGATCTGCTCGTTCTGGTACGTCGAGGCCCTCGCCCGCGCCGGACGCGTGGAGGAGGCCCGGCTGGCCTTCGAGAAGATGCTCACCTATGCCAACCACCTCGGCCTGTACGCCGAGGAGATCGGGCCGACCGGTGAGCAGCTCGGCAACTTCCCGCAGGCCTTCACCCATCTCGCGCTGATCAGCGCCGCGTTCAACCTGGACCGCACGCTCGGTTGACGAATGCGGCGTCCCGTCCGGAACGGCGGACATTCGGCGCGGTGGGGAAGCCCGGAATTCGGAGGAATGATTCGATCCACTTGTCGGCATTGCCGACGGGTGAGGTGGGCGAGTGCGCAGCCCTCCGAGGTCGTACAGTCGTTCAGGAATCAACACTTCCGGAAATCCCCGATTGCCCGTCACGTGCCCGCCGTCCCGTGCTGTGACCTTTGCCACAGCTTTATGCGGAGCCGTGGCTTCCTTGACGGATTCTTATGGCCGGATCGATGCATGATGGCCAGATGTCGCATGATCATTCGTCAAACGTTCATACCGAATGGCAGTGTGGGCGTGGTCGTACCCGACCCTTCTGCAACAGGTGTGCACGGATCGTGTACACGATGACGAATGGCTGAACTCTGTGCGCATGACCCGTTCGGATCGCAACGACGCGACCACGCGGCCCCGCTTCTTAGACGAAAAGCTCACCCTTGAGGAGTTCTCCGAGCTCGCCGGCCAGGTCGGCGGCTATCCCTATGTGAAGATCGTGCTCGACTGCGACGAGTCGGTGCTTCACTTCATCGACAGTGCCGACGGCACTCTCCATGTCCGCTACATCGCGTGCGAGATCCTCGGCATGTCGATCGACGAACTCGCCGGCAGGCTCGATTCGTTCAACGACGACGTCTACCGGAATCCCGACCGCCGCTTCTATCTCGGCACGCTCGCCCGCCATACCGGCCGCGCCGGCCGGTCCACGGAAAGCGGCCACGAGGCCGAGGATTTCCTGTCCCTGGAAACGGTCGACGTCGACACCATGTCCCAGGACATGCTGCGCTTCTTCTATCACCGGGTGCGCGAGCACGTCGATCCTTCGCTGCGGCTGGTCCTGAAGCCGGCCGGCCACCAGCAGGAGGGCTACCTCGCCGGAATTCCGGAGAACGAGATTCCGCGCGTCCTGTCCCATGAGCTCTATTCCGTGGCCTCGTTCGTGCCGCTGAACCCCGGGGAGGCCCACGGGCGGCTGCGGGTGTTCCGCTCGGAGGAGGAGTACCGGGCCGAGGCCGAACCGCTGGAGTGGCACGACATCGTGGTGATGCCCCGGGTGCCGGAGGACATCCCCCGGGTGTCCGGCATCATCCACACCGAGCACACCACGCCGCTCTCCCACATCAACGTGATGGCCGCCGGGTGGCGGATCCCCAACGCCGTCGGCATCGGCGCCGTCGAACGGATCGACCGCGACGGGCTGGACGGCCGGTGGGTGCGCTACCGGGTCGAGGCCGAGGGCGGGGACCTCCTCCTGGAGGCCGCCCGGCCGGGGGACCACGACGGCGACGGGG
>NZ_JBIVVI010000373.1:0-7256 GCF_044757675.1 Kitasatospora sp. NPDC091257 | reverse complement strand
CTCCCGCGCGTCGGCCGGCCGCAGGTCCGCCCCACCGGCCGGCCGGAGCTGGTCGGTGTCCTCGGGCTGCCACCGCCCCGTGCCCAGCAGGGCCGGGGGGCGGTCGCCCACCGCGACCGGCTCGGGATCGTACTCAGGGTCGAGCCGGCCGTCCGCGGTTGCTGTCAACGTAACGTCACCTCTCTCGTACCACCACGAATTCGGCGAGTGCGACGAAGTGCTCGCGCACCTCGTCGGTCATGGGCACCTCGTCCAGGGCGGCGAGGGCAGTCGTGTGCTGGCGGCGGGCTTCCTCCTGGGTCCAGGCGCGGCCGCCGGCCTCCTCGATCAGCGCGGCCCGGTCGGCGAGCTCGGGCTCGCTCTCCTCCCCGCGTCCCTTCGGGTCGGCCAGTTGCTCGGCGAGCCGGCGCGAGGCCGCTCCGCCCTCGGCCAGTGCGGCGGCCACCGGCAGGGACTTCTTGCGCTGGCGCAGGTCTCCCCAGTGCGGCTTGCCGGTGACCTCGGTGGCACCCCAGATGCCGAGCAGGTCGTCGACCGCCTGGAAGGCCAGGCCGAGGTGGTGGCCGTAGCGCTGGAGCGCGCCGGAGACCTTGTCGTCGGCGCCGGCCAGGACGGCGCCGATCGCCGAGGCGGCGGCCAGCAGGGCCGCCGTCTTGCCGCCCTCCATCTCCAGGCACTCCGCGACCGTGACGCTGTCGCGCTGTTCGAAGGCGACGTCCATGGCCTGGCCGTCGATCAGCCGGCGGGTCGCCGTGGTGAGCAGTCGGACGGCACGCGCGGCGTCGGTGGCGCTGGCGCCGCCGGTCACCGCGGCGTCGAGCAGCACCTCGGTGCCGAGCGTCGCCAGGGCGTCGCCGACCAGGATCGCCTGGGCCGGCCCGAAGACCGTCCAGGCGGTGGCCCGGTGCCGTCGGGTCTCGTCACCGTCCATCAGATCATCATGGAGGAGGGAGAAGTTGTGCACCAGTTCAACCGCGACCCCGCCGGGCACCCCCACCTCGGCCGCCGCGCCGGTGGCCCGGGCGGACAGCAGCGCCAGCGCCGGGCGCACGGCCTTGCCGCCGTCCCCCGTCACCGGCGTGCCGTCCCGGTCGATCCAGCCGAAGTGGTAGGCGGCGACGGTGTCCATGGGTGCGGCCAAACGGGCGACCGCGGCCCGTAGCGGCGGGGTGCAGAGCGTACGGCTGCGGGCGAGCAGCTCCGGCATCGAGACCGGTTCGGCGTGCGCCGTGCCTCCGACGGCGAAGCCGGTGCGTGACTCCACGTGCGTTCCCTCTCCCTCGTGGTGCCGGACCGCACGGGGCGGCCGGGTGCCGGCAGTGCGGCAGGTGTCGAATCGAGTGCCGGTGCCGATGGTGCCGGTGTCGGTGGTGCCGATATCAGTGGTGCCGGTGTCGGTGGTGCCGGTGCGGCCGGACGGGCCGCGGCCGGTGGTTGCGCCGATGCGCTCGACGGTACGCCCGTCGGCTCTGGCGGGCTCTCCGGCGGCGGAGCCCGCCGTCACCTGGGCCACCTCCCGTCGCCGCGGTCCACCGGCACCCGGGTGCCGGCCACGGCGAGCGCGGCGTCCGCCGCGGCGTGGCCGCTGCGCACGGCCCCTTCCATGGTCGCGGGCCAGCCGGTGGCCGTCCACGATCCGGCCAGCAGCAGGCCGGCGACGTCGGTACGGGCCGACGGGCGCAGCGCCCCGTTGCCCGGGGCCGGGTCGAAGGTGGCGGTGCGCTCCCGGGTGACGAAGAAGTCCAGCACCTCCGCCTGGGCCGCGGCCGGCAGCAGCCGGCCCAGCTCCGGCAGGTAGCGGCGGCGCAACTCGGCGACCGGGAGGTCGATCTCGTCCTGCGCGGCGGACTGCGACAGCGCCAGGTACTGGGCGCCCGGGTGGGCCCGGCCCAGCGGGGCGGCGGCCAGGCCGGAGTGCGCCGTGCGGTCGAAGACCCACTGGACCGGGGAGCCGAGCGCGGCGAAGAACGGCCGGCGCAGCACCTTGCGGTCGTAGATCACGTGCACGTTGAGGATCGGCGCGGTGCCGAAGCCGGCCAGCCGGTCCTGCCCGGGGATCGCGTTCGGCGGCAGCAGCGCGGCCGTGCTGTCCTGGGCGCCGGCCAGCACGACGGTGTCGGCGGTGAGCAGTTCCCCGCTCTCCAGCCGGACGTCGTGCTGCGGCGCGGCCGGCTTCAGTTCGGCCACCCGCGACCGCAGCAGCACCCGGACGCCGGCCCGCTCCAGCTCGGCGAGCGCCCGGTCGTGGTGGATCGTGCCGAGCGGGACGGCGGAGACGCCGATGTCCGAGGCGCCCGGGTCGGAGAGCAGACCGGTCTTGAACACCATCCCGGCGAGCGCCATCGACACCTGGTCGGCCCGGCCGTTCAGGGTGGCGACGCCGACCAGGTCCCACAGGGCGGCCTGGGTGGCGGCGTTCTGCCCGTTGCGGCGCAGCCACTCGCCGAAGGAGATCGCGTCCAGCTCCGGGTCGGCGAGGTCCAGCCGCCGCAGGGCGAGCGCGCCGCGGACCACCCGGGCGCGGTCGGCCGGGGACAGGTGCGGGTAGCGGGCCAGGCTGGCGGCCAGGTGCAGCGGGACGGGCAGGCCGGCCCGGCGCAGCCGCCCGAGGGTGCGCACCGGGGCGGCCTGCGGCCCGGTGACGGAGAGCACCGGGATGTCGAGGCGCTCCTGGAGGTGGACCAGCCGGGTGGCGCCGAGCCGCTCCAGCAGGCCGCGGTAGGCGGTGCAGCAGCGCAGGTAGACGTGCTGGCCGTTGTCGACGGTCAGCTCACCGCGCTGGAACGAGAAGGCCAGGCCGCCGAGCCGCGGCCGCCCCTCAGCGAGGGTGACCCGGTGGCCGGCCTCGGCGAGGCGCAGTGCGGTGGTGATCCCGGCCAGACCGCCGCCGACCACGACGGCGGCCGGGCGCGCGGCATCGGCTCGCCCGGTCATCGGCCCTCCCCCTCGCAGTCGGTGGACCGCCCGCAGGCGGTCGCTGAAGCCGGTACTCGTCCGGTCGGCACGGAACTACCCGCACGTGATTCCACGCTGACACAGCGTGACAGAACTGGTGTGAGAATCAAGAACGCCCCCCGGCGAGCCCGGAAAGCGCCACGTACGCCTTCTCCCAGCCCGGCAGGGAGACCCGGCCGCGCAGCACCGACTCCGGGTCGGTGGCGATCCGGCCGAGCAGCCGGTGGTAGATCCCGGCCATCGCGGCGGTGCAGGCGCGGCTGCGGCGGTCGAGCATCGGCAGCAGCCGCAGGCCCTCCTCGAAGGCCGCCTGGGCGCGGGCGGCCTCGAAGGCCACCAGGCCGGTGAAGTCCGCGCCGACCGGCGGCTCCGGCAGGGCGAAGCCCTGCTCGCAGCCGAACCGGACCAGGTCCTCGGCGGGCAGGTAGGTGCGGCCGTTCAGGGCGTCCTCGCGCAGGTCGCGCAGGATGTTGGTGAGCTGCAGCGCCAGGCCCAGGGTGTCCGCGTAGCGCGCCCCGAGCTCCGGGTCGTCGCAGCCGTAGACGCCCAGCGAGAGCCGCCCGATCGCGCCCGCCACGCAGCGGCAGTAGACCTTCAGCTCCTCGTAGGTCTGGTACTCGGCGCCCTTGAGGTCCATCTCGACGCCGTCGATCAGCTCGTCGAAGCCGCCGAGCGGGATCGGGAAGCGCCGGGCCGCGTCGGCCAGGGCGACCTTGATCGGGTCGGTGTCGTCCTCGGCGACGACCCCGGAGCGGACCTCGTCCACCAGTTCCCGGGTGCGCAGCAGTGCCTCGGCCTTGCGGTCGTCCGGGAGGTCGCCGTCCCCGATGTCGTCCACCCGGCGGGCCAGGGCGTACAGGGCCGACATGGCCAGCCGCTTGGGTTCGGGCAGCAACCGGATGCCGTAGCTGAAGTTGCGCGCCTGCAGTCCGGTGACTGCCTCGCAGTACCGGTACGCCGCCATGACCTGGGCCGACGCCAGTGGTGATACCGCCACTCGGGCGTTCACCTTCCCTTCGCGAAGATGGCCGCCGCCTTCGCTGCGAGGCGGCGCTTGTCAGGCTTCGCCTGCTGGGCGAGCACGTCGTACCCGGCGTCCTCGACGGCCGCCAGGGCCGCGTAGCCGCCTGCGGTGAATCCCGCCAGGAGCAGTCGAAGCCTCCCCCGAACCGTACCTACCAATGGTGCGCCGCGGTCGAGCAGGGTGCGGGCCCGCTCGACCTCGAAGGCGATCAGCTCGCGCACCGCGCCGTCGGCGGAGGGGGCGGCCAGGTCCGCCTCGGTGAGACCGAAGCGGGCCAGGTCCTCGGCGGGCAGGTAGATCCGGCCGTGGGCGAGGTCCTCGGCCACGTCCTGGATGTGCTCGACCACCTGGAGGCCGCTGCACACGGCGTCCGAGAGCTCGATCCGCTCGGGGGTGGAGACGCCGGCGATGGCCAGCACGAGGCGGCCGACCGGGTCGGCGGAGAGGGTGCAGTAGCCGAGCAGGTCGTCGAAGGTCGCGTAGCGGGCGGTGGTCTGGTCCACCCGGTTGGCCTCGATCAGACGGCGGAACGGCTCGGGGGTCAGGCCGTGCCGGTCGACCAGCGGGACGAGCGCGTCCAGCAGCGGGTGGCGGGGCCGGTCGGCGCCGGCCCCGGAGCCGCTGGCGGTGCGCAGCGCGGTCTCGAAGACCCGGTCGAGGTCCTGCTCCAGTCCGTCGAGCAGGGCGAGCCGGAAGGCGGTCTCCGGCGGGGTCGGCGGGCCGGGCTGGGCCGAAGGGGTGGCGGGGGGCGTCCGCTCGACCCCGAGCAGGCGGGCGGTGGCGGCCGGGTCGGCCAGGTCGCCGTCGCCGGCGTCGTCGACCAGGCGGGCGAAGCCGTACACCGCCATCAGGTCGTCGCGCCAGGCCGCGGGCAGGAAGAAGGGGGCGACGGGGAAGTTCTCCGCGCCCGCTTTGTCCAGGGTCTGTCCTGCGGAACCGTTCACCGGCGTATCTCTGGGCTGGGCCGAAGCCGACACTGCTGTCACTCCCCCGTTCTACACCGCGTGGCACGACCGGCCCGACTCGGACACGCGTCCGAGCGCGGGGGCCACGCACGGCACACCGCCCCCCGAGACCACCAGGCTGGCACGCCGGGGCGCGGCGGAAAAGAGCGCCCCGCCCCGGGCACCGCGCGCTCACCCCCGCGGCGGCGGGCCGGCCGGGACCGCGGGGCGTACGGACCGGGCCGCAGGCACGGTGAAGGGCCGGCTCCGGAAGTTCCGGAACCGGCCCCTGGGGTGTGACGGAGACTACGGTCGGTCGCCGCGCTCGTAGCGGCTGACGACCTCCTCGGTGGGTCCGTCCATGACCAGCTCGCCGGCCTCGATCCATATGGTCCGCTCGCAGACCTCGCGGATCGAGTTGTTGTCGTGGCTGACCAGGAAGACCGTACCGGCGGACTTGCGCAGCTCGTCGATCCGGCGCTTGCTGCGCTGCTGGAAGGCCTGGTCGCCGGTGGCGAGGGCCTCGTCGATCAGCAGCACGTCGTGGGTCTTCGCGGCCGCGATCGAGAAGCGCAGCCGGGCGCCCATGCCGGAGGAGTAGGTGCGCATCGGCAGGGAGATGAAGTCGCCCTTGTCGTTGATGCCGGAGAAGTCGACGATGTCCTGGTAGCGCGCCTTCACCTGGGCCGGGGTCATGCCCATCGCCAGGCAGCCGAGGATGACGTTGCGCTCACCGGTGAGCTCGTTCATCAGCGCGGCGTTGACGCCCAGCAGCGAGGGCTGGCCGTTGGTGTAGATGCCGCCCTTCTCGGTCGGCAGCAGGCCCGCGATGGCGGCCAGCATGGTCGACTTGCCGGAGCCGTTGGAGCCGATCAGACCGATCGCCTCACCCTTGTACGCGGTGAAGCTGACGCCCTTGACCGCGTGCACCTCGCGCACGCCGGCGGCGCGCTTGCGGCTGATGATGCGGCTCAGCGCCGAGGTGGCGCTGCCCTTGCCGGAGCCGGCGCCGTGCACCTTGTAGACGATGTGCACGTCGTCGACGACGACGGTGGGCTCGCGGGCCACGTCCGTGTCCAGGACGGTGTCGCTCTTGCTCAGGTCGATGTCAGCCACGGCCGTACTCCTCCTCGGCCTTCCAGAAGAAGACGTATCCGACGACGAACATGCCCACGCCCCAGGCGAGGCCGTACGCCCACTGGTGCGGCGGGAGGGCCTGGTGCACCGGCTGGTGCGGGTTGTAGATGACCGGCGCGAAGGCGTGCCGCAGCAGGTCCATGTAGATCGACGCCGGGTTGAGCGACATCAGCGTCTGGATGTAGTGCGGCCAGTGGGTGATCTTGTCCTGGATGCTGAACATCACACCGGACAGGAACATCCAGGCGCGCATCACGAACGGGATCAGCTGGGAGATGTCGCTGGTCCGGGAGCCGATCCGGGCCATCACCAGCGAGATGCCGGTGTTGAAGAGCGTCTGCAGGAGCAGCGCCGGGATGATCAGCAGCCAGGTCCGGCCCGGGGTGATGCCGGCGGCGAGCACGGTGACGACCAGGACGACCATGGAGATCAGCAGCTGCTGGAGCTGGATCACGGTGAAGGCGATCGGGAGGCTGGCCCGGGGGAAGTGCAGCGCCCGGATCAGCCCGAGGTTGTCGGAGATCGCCCGGGTGCCGGCCTGCACCGCGTTCTGGGTGAACTGGAAGACGAAGACGCCGATGCAGAGCCAGGCGATGTAGGTGTTGTCCGGGAAGCCCTGCTTGCTCGCCAGGATCACGCCGAAGACCAGGTAGAACACCGCGCAGTTGAGCAGCGGGGTCACCACCTGCCACAGCTGGCCGAGCTTGGCGTTGGTGTACTGGGCCACCAGGCGGGCGGTGGCGAAGGCCCAGATGAAGTGGCGCCGGGCCCAGAGCTGCTTGGAGTAGGCGAACAGGCCGGGACGGGCACCGCTGACCGCCAGACCGTACTTGTCCGCAAGCTGCTTGGGGGTCAGGCCCGCGTCCACCCCTCTGGGGGCCGAGAGGCTGACGGGTTCACTCACTGTCGACACATTCGTCCTTCACGCGGGATCGGTCGGGGCGGCCGGTCGGCGAGGTCCGCCGGTGCACCGATGGGGATCCACTGGGATCTCGGGGGAGCCGGCCGGCGTGTGGGCACCGGCCGCAGCGATCGGGCATTCGATGCGGGTGCCATCGGATGCGATCAGATGATCGGTGGTCGGCCCAGCCTGGTCAGTCGCCAGACGGTACGCCACCGCATGGGCCGCCGCGGACCGCAGGGTTCGCGCCAGCCCGCCCGGAACCCGCCCCACCAGGCCTTCAGCGCCTCCGGGG
>NZ_JBIVVI010000372.1:0-7257 GCF_044757675.1 Kitasatospora sp. NPDC091257 | reverse complement strand
GGCGGGTGGGGCGCCCCGACAGCGCCCCACCCGCCCCTCCCGGGCCGGCTCACGGTCAGTCGATGTCGCTGCCCGGGCCGATGATCTTGATCCGGTCCTGCGCCGGGGCCTGGAGCGGCGAGGCCGCCGAGCTGTGGGCGCTCAGGTAGGTCGCGAAGACGTCCAGGTCCGAGGCGCCGACCAGCTTGTCGGTGCCGGCCGCGAAGGCCGGGAAGCCGTCGCCGCCGCCGGCCAGGAACTCGTTGGCCGCGACCCGGTAGGTGGCGGCCGGGTCGACCGGGGCGCCGTTCAGCCGGACCGAGTCCAGGACCACCCGGTCCGCGCCGGTCTTGCGCATGTCCAGGGTGTAGTGCAGGTTCGAGGACACCTGGAGGACCTTCGGCGCGGCGGCGTTGGAGCCGCTCACCTGCTGCTGGAGCAGCTGGATCAGCTGGGCGCCGGTCAGCGTCTTGACCTGCATCATGTTGGTGAACGGCTGGACGGTGAACGCCTCGCCGTAGGTCACCACGCCGTCGCCCTCGCCGCCGGAGGCCTTGTGGACCAGGTCGGAGCGGATGCCGCCGGGGTTCATGAAGGCGACCTGCGCGCCGCCCTTGTCGGCCGGGGCGAGCCCGGCGAGCTGCGCGTCGGCGATCACGTCACCGAGCGGCTTCTCCAGGTCGCTGTTGCCGCGGCCGTTGATGTCCGAGGCGATGTAGCCGATCGGACGGTTGGCGATCGGGGCGGCCAGCTTGGAGTAGCGGTCGACCAGCGCCGTCATGTCGGGCGCCTTCTCGACCGTGCGGCGCACCACGTGGTTCTCGGCCTTGACCGAGGGGCGCACGATCTCGCCGGTGGTCTTGTCCAGCTTCATGTCGATCTCGGTGAAGAGCCGGCCGAAGGAGGCGGCACTGGTCACCGAACGCGGGACGCCGTTGGGGTCGGGGATGCTGCAGGCGTACGCGTTGTGGGTGTGGCCGGTGACGATGGCGCCGACCGCCGGGTCGATCTTCTTGGCGATGTCGACGATCGGGCCGGAGATGCCCTGGCCGGCCGCGCCGCAGTCGTAGTTGTAGACGCTGCTGGCCGGGTACCCGCCCTCGTGGATCAGCGCGACGATCGAGTTGACGCCCTTGGCCTTGAGCTCGGCGGCGTACTTGTTGATCGTGGTGACCTCGTTGGCGAACTTCAGGCCCTTGACGCCCTCGGCGGTCACGATGTTCGGCGTGCCCTCCAGGGTGACGCCGATGAAGCCGACCTTCACGCCCTGGGACTTGGTGATCCAGTACGGGGCCAGCAGCGGCTTGCCGGTCTTCTCGTCGGTGACGTTGGCCGACAGGTAGTTGAAGTTGGCGCCCTTGAAGGTGCGGCCGGGCTCGTAGCAGCCGTCGGTCGGGTGGCAGCCGCCGTCCTGCATGCGGCGCAGCTCCTGCGCGCCCTCGTCGAACTCGTGGTTGCCCACGGAGGTGACGTCCAGGCCGAGCTTGTCCATCGCCTCGATGGTCGGCTCGTCGTGGAAGAGCGCCGAGGTGAGCGGGCTGGCGCCGATGATGTCGCCGGCCGCGACGGTGATCGAGTCGTCGGCCGGGATGCGCGCCTTGCGCAGCTCGGTGGCCAGGTACTCGATGCCGCCGGCCGGGGTGGCGACCTCCTTGCCGGTGGCCGGGTCGATCTCCTTGATCGTGCCGGACGAACCGGCCGGGGGCTCCAGGTTGCCGTGGAAGTCGTTGATCGCCAGCAGCTGGAGGTTGACGGTCTTGTGGCGCTTGGCGTTGGCGTCGGCGGCCTGGGCGGCCGTCGGCACGACCACCGTGCCGAACAGACCTGCGGCGGCGACGACGGCGAGCGCCGTCCGTCGGGATCTGACGGTGAGCATGAAGGGTTCCCCTGCACCTTGGAAGGAGCACCGGCTGTGGACAGCATCGGCGTTCGAACATGTGTTGCGACTGCGAAGCCTAGGGTCAACGCGCGTAGCTGTCAGGACGTCGAACGTAACGAGAGGATTACCTACTGACGAACCGTCGCCGTCCGCCGGATGCGGAGAGCGTGCGGAAGAGCCCCGACGACCCCGTTCAGACGCCCGGTTCGGAAGCCAACTGCCGTTCCGCACGCACCCGTTCGGCCACCGCGTCCTCGGTCATCGCGCGGTCGGTGTAGACCAGCGGGCGCTCGGCCTCGGTGATGATGTGCTTGACCACCTGGACGTTGCCGTTGACGTCCCAGACCGCGATGCCCGGCGACAGGGTGGGGATGATCTCCACCGCCCAGCGCGGCAGGCCCAGCACCCGACCGGTGGCCCGCGCCTCCTCGGCCTTCTGCATGTAGATCGTCCGGGTGGAGGCCATCTTCAGGATCGCCGAGGCCTCCTTCGCGGCCGCGCCGTCCACCACGTCGGACAGGTGGTGCACCACCGCCACGAAGGACAGGCCGAGCCGGCGGCCGAACTTCAGCAGCCGCTGGAACAGCTGGGCCACGAACGGGCTGTTGATGATGTGCCAGGCCTCCTCGACCAGGAAGATGCGCTTCTTCCGGTCCGGCCGGATCCAGGTGTGCTCCAGCCACACCCCGACGATCGCCATCAGGATCGGCATCGCGATCGAGTTGCGGTCGATGTGCGAGAGGTCGAAGACGATCAGCGGCGCGTCCAGGTCGATGCCGTCGGTGGTCGACCCGTCGAACATGCCGCGCAGGTCACCGTCGACCAGCCGGTCCAGCACCAGCGCCACGTCCAGGCCCCAGGACTGCACCTCGTCCACCGCCACGCCCAGCGACTCCACCGACGACAGCTCGGGGCTGCGCAGGGTGTCGATGATGTCGTTCAGCACCGGCTGGCGGTCCTGCACCGAGGCCACCACATGGGCGTGCGCGGCCTTCAGCGCGAAGCCGGCCCGCTCCTCCAGCCCGCGCCCCATCGCCACCTCGACGATGGTGCGCAGCAGCGACAGCTGGCCGGTCTGGGTGATCGCCGGGTCCAGCGGGTTGAGCTTCACCCCGCCGTCCCGGGCCGCCATCGGGTCCAGCCGGACCGGCTTTATGCCCAGCGCGTTGGCGATCAGGTTCCACTCGCCCACGCCGTCCTCGCCCTGCGCGTCCAGCACCACGACCTGGCGGTCACGGAACCTCAGCTGCCGCAGCACGTACGTCTTCTCCAGCGCCGACTTGCCGTTGCCGGACTCCCCGAGCACCAGCCAGTGCGGGGCGGGCAGCTGCTGCCCGTACAGCTGGAAGGGGTCGTACACGTACCCCTTGCCGCTGTACACCTCGCGGCCGATGATCACACCCGAGTCCCCCAGCCCAGGGGCGGCGGTGGGCAGGTAGACGGCCTGCGCCTGGCCGGTGGAGGTGCGCACCGGCAGGCGGGTGGTCTCCACCTTGCCGAACATCAGGCTGGTGAACGCATCGGTGAGGTTGCCGAGCGCCATGGGCGGTCTCCTGACGGGTCAGCGGTGGACGGACGTGCGGGTGCGCGGGTGCGCGGGTGCGCGGGTGCGCGGGTGCGCGGGTGCGCGGGTCGGCCGGTGCGCTCAGCGGCGGATGCCGGTGGCGAACGGAAGGGTGTTGACGAAGGCCCGGTGGTGCTCGCGGTCGCACCACTCCAGCTTGAGGTAGCTCTTGCCGGCCGAGGCCCGGATGGTCCGCTTGTCGCGGGCCAGCGCGTCGGGGTTGCGCGAGGAGACCGTGATGTAGCCGACCAGGTTCACCCCGGCCGCGCCGGAGGCCAGGTCGTCACCGCGCTGGTCCACCCGGCCGGTGTGGGCCAGGTCGCGCGGGTCCACCGTGCGGTTCATCTTGGCCGCACGGCTGGCCTCGGCCTCGTCGTTGGTCTTCTCGGTCAGCATCCGCTCGATCGCGACGTCGGTGGGCTCCAGGTCCATCGTCACCGCCACCGTCCGGATCACGTCCGGGGTGTGCACCAGCAGCGGCGCCAGGAAGTTGACGCCCACCGGGGTGAGCGGCCACTCCTTGATCCACGCGGTGGCGTGGCACCACGGCTCCCGGGTCGCCGACTCCCGGGTCTTCGCCTGCAGGTACTGCGGCTGGGTCGCGTCCAGCTCGGCCGGCCAGGCGTTGCGCCGGGACATCGCCTGGATGTGGTCGATCGGGTGGTCCGGGTCGTACATCGAGTGCAGCAGCGAGGACAGCCGGGCCTGGCCCAGCGGCTGGCGCACCCGGATGTCCGCCTCGGCCAGCCGGGCGCAGATGTCCGTCAGCTCGCGCGCCATCACGGCCGCCAGCCCCTCGTCGTCCCGCGCCCGCCGCCCGGTGGCCGTCCGGCCCATCGCGTGCGCCTCGGCCGCCAGGTCACGGGTGTAGTGCATGCAGGCCACCAGGTACGCCCGGTGCTGCTCCGAAGAGGTCGACACCATCGACTGGAGCTGGTCGTACGAGTCCTGCAGCCAGCGCGGCGAGGACGAGTCACCGCGCCGCTCGACGTCCTTGGCGTGCGCGTCCGGGTCCGCCGGCAGGGTACGGGCCAGGATCTGCAACCGGGTCACGAAACCGTCCCCGTTGGCGACGTGCTTCAGCAGCGTCCCGAACCGGTCGACCAGGGCCTCCTGGTCCTCCGAGTCGCGCAGACCGACGCCCGGACCCTCGATCTCGATCGCGGCCGTCACCGTACGCCGCTCCAGGTGCATCAGCACCCCGACCTCGTCCGGCCCGAACGGCGCCGCCAGCCAGCGCAGCCGCCCCACCCCGGGCGGCGGGCCCACCTCCACCTCCCGGCCGTCCAGCCGGGTGCCGGCGTCCATCACGTCCGAACGCCACACCGCCCGACCGCTGCGGACCGTCCGACGGTAGGTGCGGTTGATCTCCACCCACTTGTAGAACGTCCGCTTGCGGTACGGCACGTACACCGCCGCGATGGCGAGCGCCGGCAGACCGACCAGACCACCGATCCGCAGCGGCAGGACCGGCATCAGCAGGCCCCAGAGCATGCCGAGGAAGGCCCCGAAGATGATCAGCACGATCTCGCCGGACTCCCGGTTCCGGCCGATCGGCGCGTTCGGGCGGGCCTTGCCGATCAGGTAGGTGCGGCGCTGGTGCACGTACGGCTGGGCGTACTGGGCACCGTACTGGCCGAGCGGTTCACTGCTCACTTACCCGTCACCCTCCCTTCGCTGGATTGCTGTCGCGGATCGGAACCGGGGCCTGCGGCGGCCCGCCCTGCGGCGGCGGGGACGGTGTCCGGCCCGCGTGGGCGGCGATGCCCGGCGCGACCGAACCGCCGCCCGCACCCCCGCCACCCGTGCCGGCCCCCTGCGGACCGCGGTCGCCGTGGGTGGTGATGCCCTGCTTCATCAGGTTCGCGGTGCCGTTGATCATCGCCGAACCGGCCTGCACGGCGTTGGCCCGGGCCCCGCGCATGTTCAGCAGCTCGTCGCCGAAACCCGGCACGAAGCGGTACACCGCGGCACTCGCGAAGATCGACAGGAACAGGATCGCCAACCCGGACAGCACCCGGGCGAAATCGTCGTCGGCCCCGGACCCCGTCGCCACCGCCCCCGCCAGGCCCAGGATGACCACGATGATCGGCTTCGCCAGATCCACCGCCAGCATCACGCCCGCCCAGCGCCGCACGTGCTTCCACAGCTGCCGGTCCACCAGCCCCGCGTACACCGCCGTCCCCAGCAGCGCGCCGACGTACAGCATCGCCGCCCGGATCAGCAGCTCGATCCAGAGCACCGCCGCCGCCAGCACCGCGACCAGCGACACGATCACCAGGATCAGCGGACCGCCGCCCACGTCACCCTTCTCCAGCGTGTCGGCGAACCCACCCAGGTACGACCCGGTGTCCGTCTTCGTCCCGACCGCTATCGCCTTGGTCAGCCCGTCCGTCACGCTCACCACGGTGAACAGGATCAACGGCGTGAACGCGGACGCCACCACCGTCAGCCACAGGAAGCCGATCGCCTCCGAGAACGCCGTCGTCAACGGCGCCCCCCGCACCGCCCGCTTCGCCACCGCCAGCAGCCACAGCACCAGCGTGATCACCGTCGACACGGCGAACACCACGGCGTACTGCTGCAGGAACGACACATTGGTGAAGTCCACCTGCGTCGTCCCGTCGATCGCCCCCGACAACTTCCGCACCACCCACGCCGCGGCCTGCGCACAGCTCTTGGCCAACGACCCGAGGGGGTCGGTCACGGCCCCGACGGTGCCGCTCCCGGGGAGGGAGCTCCCCCCGGGCTTGTCCACGCAGAGAATGCCGTTCCCTGAGATCGGCAGGTCAGGGCAATTGGCATTGGCGCTGGGCGTCGGAGTGGCCGTCGGCGAAGGCTCTGCGAACACCCGCTGGGCCGCCGACAGCGCCGCCACCTGCAAGGCGGCCAGCACACCGGCGAGGGTGCCCACACGGCGCCGTGTGCCGGAACGGCGTGAGGTCTGGTCAACGCGCAAAACGGAACCCCCCGAACTGCTGGACGGCGCCGGTGATCTCATCGGCGGTGGCGGCCTGCTGGTCTGCGGGCACCGGTGCGGGGCCCTGCCTGCTGGTGTAGTCGGTGAGCTTCCAGTCGCTGCCCGTCCAGTGCAGCGAGAGCGTGAGGGTGAACCAGTTGGTGGTCACCGGCTGGACGGAGCGTTCGCCGGCGAGGCCGGTGAGGCCGGTGCACCACACCTCGACCTTGGCGTCGCCTTCGCTGTAGCCCGTCGATTTAGTGCCGACCGGGACGGTGCGGCTGACGAAGGTGAGGCCCTTGGGCGCTCGGCCCTGGGCGTCGAGGCCGTAGCGGGTGGCGGTGTCGCCGCCGAAGCCCTGGTCCAGCCGGCTCTGGAGCCCGGCCAGGGCGCCCGGGTCGGCGATGGTGGCGACGATGCCGTGCCGGCTGTCAGTGCGGAACATGTCCGCGGAGCCGATCGCCACCGCGTAGTTGGTGGCGGCCGACTGGGCGCCCGGTTCGGTGTGCGCGTAGCCGGTCGGGATGCCGTTGACGGTGGTGCCGACGGGCTGGTCGCCGCTGGGGGCGGGGCCGGCGCCGGTGCCGGGTCCGGCGCGGTCGGCGGAGGAGCCGTCGCTGCCGGTACTGGTGCCGGGTGCGACGCGGTTGGCGACGGCGATGGCCACCACGAGCAGGGTGACGACGGCCAGGACGGCCAGCAGGGCGCGCAGCGGGCGGGTCTGACGGTGGTTCGACGTGGGGGAGGACTGTTCGCCGACCGGCAGGCGCGTACGGGTGCGCGGCTGGTCGTCGGACAACGGCACGGCGGCCCTCCTGGTGCGGGGAGCCGGGGCGGCTCCGGGGGCCCTCCGTCCGGGGGCGGGCGCGGACGGGG
>NZ_JBIVVI010000371.1:0-7271 GCF_044757675.1 Kitasatospora sp. NPDC091257 | reverse complement strand
GGGCAACAGCCCGACCAGCGCCCCACACCTTCACTGAGTAGGGTCGGGGACTGGCGCGGTGGCTGTCGCTCCGTTTCCAGTCCCCGCCGCTTCAAACCGTGCATGCAGTTCTCCCGCACACGGCTTTCCGACATCGTTCACCGGCTGGCATGCACCGTCGCCCCGCGTACGTTCCGGTCAGGCGGTAGACCCCGAGTCGAGTGATCCACCCATTGAGCTGCTCTGGCTTTCATGGAGTCCCTGATGTCTGGGTTTGTTACGATCCAGGCGTAAGGAGAACCACGAGAGTGCCAGCACCCCGCAAGTATCCCGATGAACTTCGTGAGCGCGCCGTGCGCGAGGTCCGCTCGACGGGCCGGCCCGTCGCCCACGTGGCCCGTGACCTGGGCATCCACAAGGAAGCCCTGCGGTCCTGGGTGCGTCAGGCCGAGGCCGACGCCGGAGAACGCGACGATCGGCTCACGACCGCAGAGCAGGAAGAGCTGAAAGAACTCCGCAAGGAGAATGCCGAGTTGAGGCGGGCCAACGAGATCCTCAAGGCCGCCAGCGTGTTTTTTGCCCAGGAGATCGACCGTCCCCGGACGAGGCCGAGCAGGTGATCGACCACCTGCGCGACGGCTTCGGGGTCGATCCCGTATGCCGGGTACTGGAGCTGTCGCCCTCGACGTACTTCGCGCGCAAGCAGCGGCCGAAGTCGGCCCGCCGGCTCCGCGACGAGGAACTGATTCCGCTGGTCACAGCCGTGTGGGAGGACTCCGGCCGCACCTACGGGGCCTGCCGCGTCACCCGCGCACTCGCCCGCGCCGGCCACCAGGTCGCGCGGTGCACCGTCGAGCGCCTGATGCGCGAGCGCGGCATCGAAGGCGTCAGCCGCGGACAGCGGCGCCGCACCACCGCGCCGGAGCCCGCAGCGCCACGTCCGCCGGACCTGGTCAACCGCCGGTTCACCGCCGAGCGGCCCAACCAGCTGTGGCTGGCCGACCTGATCTACATCCGCACCTGGTCGGGCTGGGTCTACGTGGCGTTCGTCCTGGACGCGTACTCCCGCCGGATCGTGGGCTGGCAGGCCGCCACCCACATGCGCACCGACCTGCCGCTGGACGCGCTGGAGATGGCACTGTGGCGACAGAAGATCAAGAAGGATGCCGGCCTCATTCACCACAGCGACCGCGGGTCGCAATACGTATCCATTCGCTACACGGAGCGATTGGTCGAGGTCGGCGCCTCGTCATCCGTCGGCTCGGTCGCGGACTCGTACGACAACGCGATGGCCGAGGCCCTGAACGGCACGTTCAAGGCCGAACTGATCGAGCATCAGGGGCCGTGGCGGGACTTCGACGAGGTCGAGCAGGCCGTCTTCCAGTGGATCGCGTGGTACAACAGCGAGCGCCTCCACTCGGCCCTCGACTACATGCCGCCCGACGAGTACGAGCAGGCGTACTGGACGAGCCCGGAGCAACACCCGCAAGTCGCTTGATCACACGAACGCGGACTCCACGAAAGCCGGGGCAGCTCAGAGGCCCAGTTCACCGAGGCGAGCTTCGGTTTCCGGCCCAAGAGGTCCGCGATCGACGCGTGCGAGGCCGTTCGCGTCGCCGCGAACCAGCGGCAGGATTGGGTGTTCGAGGCCGACATCCGGGACTGCTTCGGGACGATCGACCACGACGCGCTGATGGTCCAGGTGGCCCGGCGGGTGGTGGACCGGTCGATGCTGAAGCTGATCCGGGCGTGGCTGCGGATGGGAGTGCTGGAGGGCGGGGTGACCTCTCCGACCGGGGCGGGAACCCCGCAGGGCTCACCGATTTCTCCGCTGCTGGCCAACGTGGCCCTGCATGTCCTCGATGAGGCGTGGCCGGCGGCTGGGGACGTTGGTGCGCTACTGCGACGACTTCGTGGTCCTGTCGCCGACCAGGCAGCGTGCCGAGCAGGCGCGTGAGCTGGCGGCGGAGGTGCTGGGCGGGCTCGGGATGCGGTTGCATCCGGAGAAGTCCGGCATCGTCTGCCTCACCAGGGGCGGGCAGGGTTTCGATTTCCTCGGATTCCATCACCGGAAGGTGGAGTCGTGGAAGTGGCGGGGCAGGTTCTACCTGCAACGCTGGCCCTCGGCGCGGGCGTTGGGGGTGCTGCGGGACAAGGTCCGCGCGGCGACCTCCAGATCCCGGACCGAACGGCCGGTGTCCGCCGTGGTGGCCGACCTCATTCCCGTCCTTCGGGGTTGGGCTGCGTATTTCCGCAACGGGAACTCCGGGCGGAAGTTCAACGCGATTGACGGCTACGTCCACGAGCGGCTGGCGATCTTCGCCAGCCGTAAACACCGGCTCGCGGGCCGGAACTGGACCACCCGTTACACCTATGGGTGGATCACTCGACTCGGGGTCTACCGCCTGACCGGAACGTACGCGGGGCGACGGTGCATGCCAGCCGGTGAACGATGTCGGAAAGCTGTGTGCGGGAGAACTGCATGCACGGTTTGAAGCGGCGGGGACTGGAAACGGAGCGACAGCCACCGCGCCAGTCCCCGACCCTACTTAAGTCCGTTTCTGGTAGCGGCCGCGTCCCGGTTGGTCGAGGAGTCCCTGGCGAACGAGTCGTCTCAGGCGGGAGCGGGTGACGTTGATCGAGGGCTCGTCGGTGGGCAGCCCGAGGAGTTCGTGCAGGTCACGGACCTGGAATACCCGTCCGGGATGATCGTTGAAGGCGGTCACGATGCGCTGGTAGACGGTGGCTGGTCCCTCGATGGCGTGTGTGGATTCGGCAAGGGCGAGCCCGTCGATGACCTTGCTGGCGGTGACGAGTTCGGCGAGACGGGCCTCGACCTCGGCCAGGGCCCTGGTGAGTTGCTCGATCTGTACGCGCAGCCCGTCGGCTCGTGCGGCAGTCTCGTCGTGTTCGGCCCGCAGCAGCCCCAGGCCGTACGAGACGGACTCGAAGTCGGCCTCGAAGATGGGCTCCAGCACCAGTTTCAGTGCTGCCTGGACCACGCGGTCGGCAACGGTCGGGATGCCGAGACTCCTCAGCTTCCCGCCGTGCTTGGGAATCATCCGCTCGCGCACCGGCAGCGGACGGAACGTCTGCTGCCGTAACTGCTCGCGCAGTTGGTTCAGGAACACCTCCACGCCGACCTGCTCGGCGATGGAGCGGACCGTGGCCCGGTCCACGCCGGCTGTTCGGGCACCGGTGTTGCCGGCGACCCGGTCCCACGCCATCGCGAGGAACCTGCGGTCGCATTCCAGGTGGTACAGATCATCGAAGCGGCAGCCGGGATCGGCCGCCGCCCAGCGGTGCAGTTTGGTCTGCATCTCCCGTACCCGCAGCGGAGGCACCGGTGGCGCGTCGTGCTGCACGGCCGGGGTCTCCACCCCGGCGTCTTCGAGCATTGCAGTCCCCTTCTACTCGTAACCCGCTGCCGCCCTTCGCCATGTGCGCGGCTTTCCCGCGCTCGGACTACTACGGCGGCTCCGCCCCGCCCCGGCCCGTTCGGCCGACGATGGGCCCAGCCCGGATCTCCGCGCCGGATGCGCGGCCCGTGACGGGACCGGGACGGTTCCCGTGTTCACTTGTGATCGCTTGTCGGAGTAGGCGCCCGGCTATACCCCGGCGGCATCGCCACGGTTACGCCGCAGACTTTCACCGTGGCCTTGCGCGGCAGCGAACAAGACCACCACACAAGTCGCCCGCCGAAGAACGAGGCGAGCGTGCACCGCTCCCAGCCCAGATCCGCCAGGTTCGAGCTGGTGGGATTCGTTACGAGGCTTCACACACCGGTTTCTCGCGTACACCTCTCCGTCTCGCTCGCCGGGCACACAGCCATCTGGCAGTACTGGCCCCGCCCCGGCTTTGTCAGGGCTGCTTCCCGCCCTCCCCGGCACCTCCCGGGTCAGGCTGCCCTCAGCTTCAACCCCACTGCTGCGACAGCGGGTTGGTGCAGGTCTCTCACCTCCACACGATCAACAAGCGCCTCACGGCGCACCTGCTCGACCACCCACCGCTTCGGTTGTGGGACGAGACCCTTGCCCTGGGCGCCGGGGTTGCGGCGGACCACCTCGACGGTGATGTCGTTCACCGCCCCATGGATGATCACGGCGTCCTAGAAGCCCTGGTCGACCAAGACCTTCTCCAGCCGCATCCCGCATCGTTCGGCTGCCTGGTCCAGCAGGGCGATGCCGGCCTCGTTGTCGTGCGCGCTCGCGGCGAGGACCACCACGCCGATGATCAGGCCCAGCACGTCGACGGCCAGGCCCCGCTTCCTGCCGGGTGTCTTCTTGTTCGCGTCGAGTCCCGTCGTCTCCTTCGGCACCCCGGCCGCCACGCGGACGGACTGGGTGTCGATGATCACCAGGGACGGGTCCTCTAATCGTCTGGCCCGCTCCCGCACCTGGCAGCGCAGGATCTCCTGGATCCGCTGGTCAAGACCGTCCTGGCGCCACAAGGTGAAGTAGTAGAACACCGCCGACCAGGCCGGGAAGTCGTGCGGCAGGAGCCGCCACTGGCAGCCCGTCCGGTTCTGGTACAGCAGCGCGTTCACGACCTCGCGCAGGTCGCAGGAACCCGGGTGCCCGGTCGCCGAGCGCGACACCCGCTCCCGCTTCCAGGCGGTGACCAGCGGCTCGATCAAGGCCCACTGCCCGTCGGACAAGTCCGTTGAGTACGGCATACGTTCCATGCCCCAACAGCATCCGACCACCGCCCTGCGGCCAAGTCGGCGCCTCCGGCATCACCAACTGGAACAGCTCCCGCAACTCGTCCGGGACAAGGCGCTCCACGGTCGTCACCTGCAGCCTACTCAGCCACCTAAATGAAATGTCCTCTTACGTCTGCACATTCACGAGCGTCGGCGGTGCAGCCGAGATGGATCAGCCGACCGGTCACCGTCTACACCCGGATGGCGCTGCTTCTCCCAGCCACGGATGAGAAGAGCTCACTCCCAGGCGCCCTCCCGGCCGACGATTTCCCGATCGCTGTACCTTGGGTGACCAATAAACGCTCTGGCGCTCGGATATCGTCGACCCACGAAACGTGATTACCGATGCAGTTGTCCAGCTCAGTTGGTGGCGTGCTACTGAACTTGAATTCGTGATGTCGATGTCGGCTGGGGTCAGTCGTTTATGTTCAGGCCGACCTGGGTGAGGCAGCCGTCGATCAGGTGTGGGCGGTACTGGACCTTCTTGAGGCGGGTCCGGACGGCTTTGGCCAGGTGGTCGACGTTGGCGACCGCGAGGTTGCCGATGCCGCGTTTGACCAGGGCCCAGATGCCCTCCTGCGGGTTGAGATCGGGTGTGTAGGAGGGCAACTGGAAGACGGTCAGCCAGTCCTCGTTGGCGGCGATGAACTCCTTCATCGGCGGCATCAAGTGCGTGGACAGGTTGTCCCAGACGAGCACGATCGGGCCGCCGAGTTGGACGCGGGCGCGCAGGATCAGGTCGCGGTAGTCCTGCCAGGTGAACGCCTTGGGCTCGCCCTTGCGGCCGCGGTGGACGCGGAAGCCGTAGATCATGCGGGATCGCTGGCCTGCCTTGTAGCAGGCCATCCCGGCTATCGAGACCCGTCCGGAACCCCGGCCGCGGACGCGGACCACCGGCGTGCACCCGATGCGTCCCCAGGTCCTGGCGCGCGGCGGTCTCATGGTCTGCCCGGCTTCGTCCTCGAAGACCAGCCAGGCTCCCCGAGCCGCCGCGGCGCTTTTACCCGGGGCCAGACCTCCTTCTTCCACAACTCGACCGCCTGGTCGTCCCGTTCGATGGCCCGGCGGGTCGGCTGCTGCCAGGACCAGTCGTGGCGCTTGAGCAGTGCCCAGGTCCCCTCGACGGTGTAGCCGACGTGGAACAGCCGGCCGATCAGCTTCTTCACCCGGGCGAGCGTCCAGCGCTGGTCCTCCCAGTCATGGATGAGAGGACCACGATCCAACTCGCGCTCCAGCCGGGCGATTTTCTTCTCGCTAAGCCTCGGTCGCCCAGGTGAGCCCTTCGACAGCACTCCGGCTTCACCCCGCTCACGCCACTGCTGGCGCCATCGCTCCACCGACCGCTCGCTCACCCGTAACGCGGTGGCGATCTCCCGGTTCTTCTCCCCGCCCTCGAAGCGTTCCACGGCCTGCAGCCGGATCCGCTCCCGCGCGGCCCTCTCGGCGTCGGTCAACCCGCCGCCCTGCGCGTATCTCACAGCTCAGGGCTACCGGACCCGCACAGCAACTGTCAGGCAAACGGCTCCGACATCACGCTTTCAGGTTCAGTATCAGGGCGCCATGCCAACGTTGTGGGGCTGGGGAGCTGCAGCGACAGGCCAGCTTCCATCAGGCGAGAATGAAGGTTATTCCGCTGGCTGCTCTTCAGGGTCTCCGCCGTCGACAATTCCACACTCGGTTACCTCGAGCTGATCCAGTTTGAGCAGCAGTCAGTGGCATTCCATAGGATGTCCTACGCCACATGAAGCTTTGGTGTCGATTATCTCGGGGAAGGTGAGATGCTTGGCGGATGATCGACGCGAGAATCCGCCGCGCAGGCACTTGCGATGCGCCGGTGCTGACAGAGCTGCGGTGGGACTTCACACGAGAAGACCACGGCGACGCACCTGTGCCTTTGACGGAGCCGGCGCTTCTGGACGCCTGCCGCACATGGTTGCATGAGCGGCTGGAAAATGAGTCCATTCTGGCCTGGGTCGCAGAGGTGGACGGTAGGGTGTGCGGGCACGTGTTCCTGCACCCGGTTGAGAAAGCGCCAGTTCCCTATCCAGGACCGGCCATGTGGGGGTGTGTGACCGAAATCTATGTCACGCCGGCCCACAGAGGTCACGGGCTGGGGCATCAGCTTTTGGATGCGCTTCGGGCTTATGCCCGCGACGCAGGGTTCGAGACGCTGGTGACGTGGCCGTCCGAGTGCAGTACACGGCTGTACTGGCGGGCGGGCTTCGTTCCGCCGCATGAGCTGCTGGAACTCCGGTTCCCCGAAGCGTCGCCGGACGACATGGCGGACTGACCGTCGTGGTTCGCCAGGGTACTGCGTCAGTCCCCTGTCTTGGAGCTTCCCAGTCGGGGTTCGGTGAGGGCTCGCCATAGGGAGGGACCCGAAGTGGCTGGGGTAGATGCGGCTGGAGTCGCGTGGTGGTCCGCCCCCGCGCGACCAGTTTCACAAAGCGCAAACCATCCGAAGTACGCGCCGCTGTGGGGCCCGAATCGACCTTGAGCCGCAGGGCGCGGAGCCCGGGCGTCAACGGTGGACTTACGACCTGCCACTCGTCCGGGCGAACCCTGCCCCAGCCGGTCCATCCTCCCCCTC
>NZ_JBIVVI010000370.1:0-7297 GCF_044757675.1 Kitasatospora sp. NPDC091257 | reverse complement strand
CCCTCCTGGGCCGCCGGGGCCTTCGGGGCCGCCGGGGCCACCGGGCCCGTCAGCTCCGTCGGGTCCGTCGGAGCGAGCAACTCGGCGTACAGGGAACGGAGTCCGCGCCCCGGGTCGACGCCGAGCTCGTCGGCCAGGGCGCGCCTGGTCCGCTCGTAGTGGCGCAGCGCCTCGGCCGTCCGCCCGCTCTCGTGCAGCGCCCGGATCATCAGCAGCTGCAACGGCTCGTCCAGCGGCTGCCGTTCGCACAGCTCGGCCAGCTCGGCGATCAGCTCGGCGGCCCGGCCGAGGCCGAGGTCCGCGGTGATCCGGTGGCGCCGGGCCTCCTCGTGCTGGGCCTCCAGCCGGACGGCCGGGCCGGTGCGGTCCGGCAGGTCGGCGAGCGCGGGGCCGCGCCACAGGGCCAGGGCGGCGCGCAGCCGCTCGGCCGCGAGCGCGTGGTCCCCGGTGTCCAGGGCGCGGCGGCCCTCACCGGTCAGCCGCTGGAAGTCGGCGAGGTCGGTGGCCGGGCCGGTCAGCCAGTACCCGGCCGGGCCGGAGCCGACCTCGTCCCGGCCGATGGTCCGGCGCAGCCGGCCGACCAGGGTCTGGAGCGCGGCGGAGGAGTCCTGCGGCGGCTCGGCCTCCCACACCTCGTCCACCAGCAGGTCGGCCGGCACCGGCCGGCCCTGCCGCAGGGCCAGGGCGGTGAGCAGGGCCCGCAGCCGGGCGCCGCCGATCGCTACCGGCGTGCCGTCGTCGTGGTGGGCCGTCGTCGTCCCGAGGATGCCGTAGTGCACCGCACCATTCTGGTCGATGCCCGGGGGAAGGGCCGCACAATTGTGCTGGGCCCCTCCCGGCCCCGGCACGTAGGGTGGAACGCCACCGCGCGCCCGGACGTTCACCCGGGACGGCTTGTCCGGTCACCGGCCCGCCCGGCATGATCGACCCGCTCGCGCCCGCCCGCCTTCCCCTCCCCACGGAGCACCCAGACCATGACCTTCGCCGCCACGCCGCGCTCCCGCAGCGAGGACCGCCGGATCAGCCCGGTGTTCTGGGCGCTCCTCGCCGTCCTCGGCACCTCCGGCTGGGCGGTGCACCAGGGTTACGGCAACGCCTCGTTCGGGGTGTTCCTGTTCGTGGTCGCGGGCTGGATGGTCTCCCTCTGCCTGCACGAGTACGCCCACGCGCGCACCGCGCTGCACGGCGGCGACATCAGCGTCGGGGCCAAGGGCTACCTCACGCTCAACCCGCTGAAGTACGCCAACGTGCTGCTCAGCTTCGTGCTGCCGATCGTCTTCGTGATCCTCGGCGGCATCGGCCTGCCCGGCGGCTCGGTCTGGATCGAGCGGCACCGCGTCCAGGGCCGGCTCAAGCACAGCCTGATCTCGGCGGCCGGCCCGCTGGTCAACCTGCTCATCGCGGCGGCGCTGCTGATCCCGATCGGCGCGGGCTGGCTGGACGACCCGACCGTGCACGCGGTCTGGGAGGGCCACGAGCTGATCATCTCGCCGTTCTCCGGCGCGCTGGGCTTCCTCGGCTTCCTCCAACTGAGCGCGGCGGTGCTGAACCTGCTGCCGGTGCCCGGGCTGGACGGCTACGGGATCGTCGAGCCCTGGCTGTCGTACCGGACCCGGCGGGCCATCGAGCCGTTCGCGCCGTACGGGATGCTCGCGGTGTTCGCGCTGCTGTGGCAGCCCCAGGTGAACCAGTTCTTCTTCGGGATCGTCCACGGCCTGATGAGCCTGTTCGGGGTGGACCAGGACTACGCCACGCTCGGCCGGTACCTGTTCAGCTTCTGGAAAAACTAGCCCCACCGGCGGTCCGCGGGCAGGGCCTCAGCCCTGCTCGGCGGCGGCCGCGGCGATCCGGGCCCGGCGACGGTCCATCCACAGCACGTTGCTGGCCACGCCGGCCAGCGGCAGCCAGATCAGGCCCAGCCAGAAGCCCTGGACCAACGAGACCACCAGGGCCACGAGCGCGAGGACGACGGCGGCCAGGGCGAAGAGGGACGTGCGAGGCATGGCGGGAGGCTCCTAGAACGGGTGCGGGCGGCCGGGTCACGGCCGCCACCCATTGTCGCCGACCTCACCTCCGGAGCCGGTCCAGGGGTGAGGTCGACACGGCCCGTGCCGGTCAGACGTCGGTGATCCGCAGGCCCGCGTGGGCCTTGTAGCGGCGGTTGACCGAGATCAGATTGGCGACCAGCGACTCCACCTGGTGGGCGTTGCGCAGCCGGCCCGCGTAGATGCCGCGCATCCCGGGGATGCGGCCGGCCAGGCCCCGCACGACATCGGTGGCGTCCCGGTCGTCGCCGAGCACCATGACGTCGGTGTCGATGCTCTCCACCGACTCGTCCTGGAGCAGCACCGCCGAGAGGTGGTGGAACGCGGCGGTGACCCGGGAGTCCGGCAGCAGGACGGCGGCCTGCTCGGCGGCGCTGCCCTCCTCCGGCTTCAGCGCGTACGCGCCCTGCTTGTCGAAGCCCAGCGGGTTGACGCAGTCGACGACGATCTTGCCCGTGAGCTCCTCGCGCAACGCGGTCAGGGTGGCGGCGTGGCCGTCCCACGGGACCGCGATGATCACCACGTCGCTCTCCCGGGCGACGGTGGCGTTGTCGGCGCCGCGCACGCCGAGGCCCAGCTCGGCCGCCGAGGCCTCGGCACGGGCGGCGTCACGGGAGCCGATGAGCACCTGCTGGCCGGCCTTGGCCAGCCGCAGGGCCAGTCCCCGCCCCTGGTCGCCGGTGCCGCCGAGGACACCGACCACCAGCTGCGAGACGTCCGGCACCTCGTGGGCCGGGTTTGTCGCTGAATCGAGGGAAGTCATGGGCCGATCCTGCCAAATCCCCGGCCCGGCGGGACATCCTGGCCCGCATGGACGCGGTGAGAGTTTCGGCACTCCGGGAACGGCTGACGGGAACGGGCTGGCTGGAGGCGGTCGGCGGCTTCGCCGGGGCGCTGCGCCGCTCGGTGGAACGGCGCGGGGCGAGCGGGCTGCTGCTGGTCGGCACCGAGGCGTACGAGCCCTGGCACCTGGCCGCCCACCTGGACGACGAGGCCGCGTGGTCGGACGTCCCCCGGCTGGCGCCCACCCTGCTGCGGCACAGCCCGCCGGCCGGCGCCCCCGCCCACCTGCTGCACGACCTGCGGCGGCTCACCGGGGCCGGGCGCGGCGACACCGTGCTGGTGGTGGTCCCGGAGGCGGCCGGCGCCCCGCTGCTGGAGCGGGTGCAGGACGCCCGGCGGCGCGGCGCGACCGTGCTCGCGCTGGACGGCGGCGCCCCGGCCGGCGCCGGGGCGGCCGGCGGCCCCGGCGGCCCCGGCGGCCCCGGCGGCCTCGGCGAGCTCGCGCACGAGCGGCTGGCCGTCGGCACCGCCGCCGAGGGGCCCTTCGACCTCGCCCAGCACCTGGTCAGCGTCGCCGCCGGGCAGCGGACCCACCGCCGCTCCGTCCGGGACCGGCTCGCCCGACTCGCCGAACGGCTGACCTCGACACCCGCGATCAGCCGCTGGTGAACCGGGCGCCCGAACCACCGGTGCGCGCGACCCGACCGCCGACGGGCCGAAAACCCTTTGCGGAAGCGGTGACCGCCGTCCGAGGATGACGGTTCGTGAACGTCGACGAACCCCCGTATCCCTCCGTGCCCGGGCGCGCCCGGAGGCTGCTGCGATCGCTGACACCCGACCTGGCACCCTGGCGTGCCTCCCGCGACTTCCGCTACCTGTGGACCTCCGGCTGCGTCACCAGCTTCGGCGGCTTCCTGACCCTCGTCGCCGTACCGATGCAGATCAAGGAGCTCACCGGCTCCTCCTTCGCGGTCGGCCTGATCGGCGCCGTCGAACTCGTCCCGCTGATCGTCTTCGGTCTCTGGGGCGGCGCCCTCGCCGACGCCCTGGACCGCCGGAAGCTGGTGCTGCGGGCGGAGGTCGCGCTCGGCCTGCTGGCCGGGCTGCTGCTGGTCAACGCCCTGCTGCCGCACCCGCTGCTCTGGCCGATCTACCTGGTCGCCGCACTGGTCGCGGCCGCCGACGGCATCCAGCGCCCGGCGCTGGACTCGCTCCTGCCCCGGCTCGTCCCGCACCAGCACCTGACCGCCGCGTTCGCCCTCAGGTCGCTGTACCACAACGCCGCTTCGGTGGCCGGTCCGGCGCTGGCCGGGGTCGTGGTGGCCTTCGCCGGGGTGCAGACCGCGTACGCGCTGGACATCCTCACCTTCGCGGTCTCGCTGCTGCTGCTCGTCCGGATCAAGGCGGTGCCGCCGCCCACCGGCGCCGAACGGCCGTCCGTCCGGGCGGTGCTGACCGGCGTCCGCTACGCCTGGAGCCGCAAGGACCTGCTCGGCACCTACGCGATCGACCTCTGCGCCATGCTGTTCGCCTACCCGGTGGCCGTCTTCCCCTTCCTGGCCTCGGAGTTGGGGGCGGACTGGGCGCTCGGCCCGATGTACGCGGCCTCCGCCCTCGGCGCCCTGCTGGTCGGCGCCACCAGCGGCTGGACCTCCCGCGTCCACCGGCACGGGCGGCTGCTGGTGGCCGCCGCCGTCGGCTGGGGCGCGGCGATGGCGCTCGCCGGACTGTCCGAGCACATCGGGCTGGTGCTGCTCGGCCTGGCGCTGGCCGGCGGCGCCGACGAGATCAGCGGGCTCGCCCGCTCGACCATGTGGAACCAGTCCATCCCCGACGAGTTGCGCGGGCGGATGGCCGGCGTCGAACTGCTCAGCTACTCCGTCGGCCCGCAGCTCGGCCAGGTCCGGGCCGGCACCATGGCCGGGCTGGTCGGCGTGCGCGCCGCCGTCTGGGCCGGCGGCGTCGCCTGCGTGGTCGCCGTGCTCGCGGTCGCCGCCGCCCTCCCGAAGCTGCTCGGCTACGACGACCGCACCGACCCCCACGCCGCCGCCGTCCGCGCCGAGCACGAACGCGCCGAACGGGAGGCCGCCCCGACGGCGTGACGAGCCCGCCGGGCGGGGCCCGGTGTTTCCGTCAGGTGCCGTAGATCGTGGAACGGTGGCCGACGTGGACGATCCACACCACCACCTGCCCGTTGTCGACCGTATAGACGATGCGGTGGTCGCCCACGCGCAGGCGTCGACGCTCGGGCTGCGACACGAGTGCGGTGGTGTTGGAGCCGAACGGATCGCTCTCCAGCTCGGTCAGCTTGGCCAGGATGCGAAGCGCCATGTCACGAGGGATCTTCCGGAGCTCGGCCTGGGCCTCCGGCCGGAAGACGGTGCGGTACTCACTCACTGCGGGCCAGCGTCTCCCTCATGACGTCCTCGATCGGCACGCCCGGCGCGGGATCGGCCATCCGCTCGTCGATGATCCGGTTGATCTCGCGCGCTTCCCACTCCTGGTACTTCCGCAGGACCTCGATCGACACGACGGCGGCAACCTCCTTGCCCCGGCGCGTGATCACGGTGGGTACGTCGTCCCGGTCGGCCCGCTCGACGACCTCTGCCAGGTGCGCGCGGACATCGCGGATCGACTCCCTGGGCAACGGCTGCGTCATGAGCCCAAGTGTACGTGATGACCCAGGTGTACACATGGGCTCGGCGCCGCACCGGGCGGGCTACTCGGCGTCGTCCTTCGGCTTGTCGCTCCAGCGCGGGTCGTTCTGCCACTCGCGGTTGCGCTCGTCGGCGATGCGCAGCGCCTGGGCGGCCTCCTCGGGGGTGGCGTACGGGCCCAGGCGGTCCTTCGCCGGGCACTCCGGGCCCTCTTCGACCTTGTTGTGCTTGATGCAGTAGAACCACTCGCCGGGTTTGCCGGTCGGCTTGCGGTTGAATCCGAGGGGCATGGCGCTCTCCCGTTCAGAAGGCCAGAAGGATGGGTCGGTACCGATCATTCCCCGCCCCGGCCCGGGCCGCACACCCCCCGGGGCCCCGGGGACCGGCGACTAGACTCGCGGCATGGCTCTCGTACCCGGCATCCAGTCCCCCACCCGCAAGGTCCCGGCGCACATCGCGCGCCCCGAGTACGTCGGCAAGTCCGCGCCGACGCCGTACACCGGGCCCGAGGTGCAGACCGCCGAGACGATCGAGAAGATGCGGATCGCGAGCGGGATCGCCGCCCGGGCGATGGAGGAGGCGGCCAAGCTGATCGCCCCCGGCGTCACCACCGACGCGCTGGACGCCGTGGCCCACGCCTACATGTGCGACCACGGCGCCTACCCGTCCGACCTCGGTTACCGGGGCTTCCCCAAGTCCGTCTGCACCTCGATCAACGAGGTGATCTGCCACGGCATCCCGGACTCGACGGTGCTCCAGGACGGCGACATCGTCAACATCGACGCCACCGCGTACATCCACGGGGTGCACGGCGACCTCAACGCCACCTACCTGGTCGGTGACGTGGACGAGGAGTCCCGGCTGCTGGTCGAGCGCACCCGGGAATCCCTCGCCCGGGCGATCAAGGCGGTCAGGCCGGGTCGTCAGATCAACGTCATCGGGCGGGTCATCGAGTCCTACGCCAAGCGCTTCGGGTACGGCGTGGTGCGGGACTTCACCGGACACGGCATCAACACGTCGTTCCACTCCGGCCTGATCATCCCGCACTACGACAGCGAGCGGGCCACCGAGGTGATCAAGCCGGGCATGACCTTCACCATCGAGCCGATGCTGACCCTGGGCACCTACGACTACGAGATCTGGGAGGACGGCTGGACGGTCGTCACCAAGGACCGCAAGCGCACCGCCCAGTTCGAGCACACCCTGGTGGTCACGGCGGACGGCGCGGAGATCCTCACCCTGCCGTGACCGGGGCACGGCCGGCGTGACCCGCGCCGCCCGGCGGGCGCCCTAGCCGATCAGCCACTGCTCCTCGGCGACGGCGCCCACCTCGGTGCAGGCGTCGGTGAGCACGTCCAGCACCCGCAGCGGGTCCGGCAGCGGCTGCTCGGGCCCGCGCAGCCACCTCACGTGGGAGCCGTCCGGCAGTGCGGCCGGCGGCAGCAGGGTGTACGAGCCGCGGCAGTGCCAGCGCAGGCCGGGGTGCTCCGACATGGTGTCCGGGGTGGAGTCGAGCGCGCTCGGCCACCACTCGTCCTCGTCCTGGGGGGTGCCGCGGGTGGCGGTGAAGAACAGGTAGCGGTCCTCGCCGACGGCGGCGACCGGGCCCTCGACGCCCAGTGCGGTCAGCCGCTCCAGCGCCAGCCGTCCGGCCTCCGCCGGGACGTCCAGCACGTCGTGCACCCGGCCGGTGGCGGTGATGAAGTTGGCCTGCGGGTCGCGGGCGAGCCAGCGGGAGAGCTGCTCGGGGTCGGTGGTGGCCTGGGTCTGCCAGGCGAAGGAGACCGGGTGCTGGGCGGGGGCCGGGCAGGC
>NZ_JBIVVI010000369.1:0-7305 GCF_044757675.1 Kitasatospora sp. NPDC091257 | reverse complement strand
GGCTCCCTGTTAACCCCGGTCAGAACCCGTAGGGCGCGGAGCGAACTCCACGTTCTCGAATTCGAAGTCCGCCTGCTCGATCGCCTCCTGCCGCGTGGGATGGCACGTGTCCGTCAGGACTTCCCAGTCCGCAGAGCAGTAGAACAGGTAGTAATCGGACTCTCCGTCGTACCGTGCGATCGCCAGGTGGGAGATTTTCTCGTCGAGGCTGTCGATCGAGTGCCTGGTCCGGCCGGTGGGCCGCTGCGCGTCTCCCACCCGCGCGTACAGCTCGACCGAAGCGCCGTCAAGGACGGCCGGCACAGGTGCACTCATGGCCTGATCTCCACACTCGTGTTCTCGACCACGCGGCCGTTCTCGACCGCCTCGAAGTGGATGTGATGACTCTTCGACGTGGTCTCGTGCTTTCCGTAACGAACTATACGACTGCCATCACTCGACACGTACCGGCCGACTCCCTCTTCCCGGTACCCGGCCCCGAGCCAACGTTCGGCAAGGTCCATGGCCTGGTCCTGATTGATGGTTCCGCCGTGGTATTCCGGAGCACGTCCACGAGGGGTGGCCGCCACCTGGGAGGAGTTGGTGGTGACACAGTTCGGTCCGGAATTGTGGACCAGTACCGGCGTGTTCCCCGCCAGCACGTAGTACGTGTGCAGGTCTCGCACCGTCAGGTTGTGGGCGGGCTGGACCAGGTGGAAGTGTCGGATCCCGGCCAGGGCGACGACCGTGCCGTCGGAGCTGCGGACGGTGTCGTCCGCGGTCAGGTCCCCGGCGTTGACCCAGGCGTCCCGGTTGACGCTCCAGAACGGGTGGTGGTCGGTCGCGGTGACCTCGCCCCGGCCGTCGGCGAGGAGGAGCGTGGTGAAGTCGGCGTCGTCCGGGGTCACCATGGTGGCGTCGACCTCGCGAGCGGCCGTCTTCCCGGTCTCCGGGTCGGTGGCGAGGACGAGGTCCCCGACCTTCAACTGCTCGATGGGCTTGGTCGTCCCGTCCGCCATCCGAACCGCGACGCCCGCCGGGAAGCTGTCGCAGGACATGGCGATCTGGTTGCCGGGTGCGGGCTTCTCGGCCGCGGCCGCGGCCGGCTTGGGCTTGGCCGACTTGTTGAACTTGGCCAGGCCCTTGCCGAGGGCACCGGCGCCGACGCCTATCTCGCCCGGGCCGAACATGGCGATGTTCTCGAACTGCCAGTTCTTGAGCTGGTCCCAGAGCTCGTTGTAGATCGGGGACTTCTGGCACTCCTTGATCATGTGGCAGGCGTTCAGCGCTGCCGCCACGTAGTCGTGGGCGTCGGAGTCCGGGTCCTCTCCGAAGCGGTGACGCTGCTTCTGGAGGATCTTCAGGTTCTTGTTGGTCTGCTGGATCAGCTTGTTGAAGTCGGTCTTGCCGGTGGTGATCTGCACTCCGCCGGGAAGGACCGACTTCACGCTCTTGACGGTCTCGACGACCCAGTCGCCGCCGTTGACCGGCATCCAGTAGTCCTGGACCAGCTGGCCCTCGGGGGTGCGGCACTGGGCCGTACCGCCGCAGGTGCCGTCGGGCCGCAGCCCGGACGGGTCGCTGAGGGTGAGCGGGTTGTTGTTGCTGTACGTGTAGCCCGCCAGCGACTGCGGGTCGGTGCCGGCCAGGACCGGGTCCACGCTGATGAACCGGCCGGTGGCCGGGTCGTAGTCGCGGGCCCCGAGGTGGGTGAGGCCGGTGGGCTCGGCCGTGCCGCCGAGGAAGCCCCGGGTGCCGGCCCAGGTGGCGGGGTTGGTGCCGCGGCTGCCGCCGAAGGGCAGCGAGCGGCGCTGGTCCACGGCGCCGGTGGTGGCGTCGACGCCGATCTCGGCCGTGCCGTGGTGGTCGTTGACCTGGAAGGTCAGGCGGTTGTCGTCGGTACGGACCGCGGTGGCCGAGCCGAGCGGGTAGTAGCGGGTGGCGGTGGCCTTGGCGGCGCCCTTGACCAGCTTCAGCTCGACGCGGTCGAGGTAGAGGGTCCAGCTCTCGGCCGCCGGCTGGGCGGTGTCGAGGGTGTGGCCCAGCAGACGGTTGCCGACAGCGTCGTAGAGGTAGTCGGTGGTCTGGTTGGTCGTCGCGGTGGTACTGCCGTTGGTGGTCTGGACGGTCGCGGCGAGTCGGCCGACCCGGCCCTCGGAGTCCCAGGTCAGGGCCTGGTCGCCGGCCTGGTTGCCGGACGGCGACTTGAGGTGCCGACCGGTGGTGTTGCCCGCGGTGTCGTAGTCGTAGCTCTCCACGAGCGGAGCGCCGACCGTGCCGGTGACCGTGGAGGTGGAGCTCAGGCTGTGCGGTCGGGCCGCGGTGGCGGCGGGGTAGGTGTAGGTGGTGGTGGCGTCCTGGCCGGTGTTGCCGGTGGTGTCGTGCCGGGTCTCGGTGGCACGGGTGCCGTTGGTGTTGTAGGTCCAGCTGGTCCAGTACGGGGCGGGGCCGCCGAGCTGGGTGCCGCTGGGGGCCGTGCAGCCGCCGGTGCTGGGTGTGTAGGCCTCGGTGAGGCGGGCCAGGGAGTCGTAGCGGAAGCACTGCCGGTCGGTGCCGGAGCGCGAGGTGTCGGTGACGGAGGTGACGTTGCCGGCCTGGTCGTAGGTGTAGGCGGCGGCGCGGGTGGCGCCGGTGACGCCGTACTGGTCGGTGCGGCTGGACGCGAGGCGCTGGGTGCCCCACTCGTAGCCGTTGGTGATGTACACGTCCTTGCCGGCGGTGCCGTTGCTGAGCGTGGATTGCAGCGGCTTGCCGGTGAGGCTGTAGGTCTGGTTGGTGAGGTACTTCGTCAGGCCCTCGGCGGCCGTGGGCCGGTGCAGCGCGTCGTAGGTGAACGCCACCGACTCGGCCGCCAGGTTCCCGACGGCCGGGTACGCGATCGACTTGGCCTGCCCGTCGAGGCGGTAGATGGTGCCGCTGATGTAGCTGCCTGCCAGGGCCTCCTGGCCGGGGACGGACGGGATGGTGACCGTGGTGCGGGTGGGCCGGGCGAGGGTGTCGAACAGCGAGTAGGTGGTCTTGTACTGGTAGGTGGTGCCGCCGACCGTGCTGTAGCGGGTGCTGGACGACAGGTGGCCCTTGTTGCCGGCCGGGTCCCACGCCCGGGAGGTCAGCAGCGGGCCGGTCGCCGAGCCGTCGCGCGTCTCGATCGGCCGGGAGAGGTTGTCGTAGGCGGTGGCGACGGTCTTGCCGCCGCCGTCGGTGGTGGCGGTCAGATCGCCGCGGTCGTTGTACGTGCTGGTGGTGGTACCGGAGTCCGGGTCGACCGCCTTGGTCCGCCGGCCGAGCTGGTCGTACTGCCAGGTCCAGACACTGCCCGCCGGGCCGGTGAGCCTGGAGAGGTTGCCGGCCGCGTCGTAGCCGTAGGTGGTGGAGTCGTAGGCGCCGGTGGGCGTGGCGGACTTGTACTGGCGCAGCTCCACAGCCCGGCCGACCGCGTCGAAGACGGTCGTGGTGGGGGTGCCGCCGGTGGGCGGGGTGACGGTGACCCGGTCGCCGCCGTACTCGGTGAGCGTGGTGGCCAGCGGGGTGCCGACACCGTTGCCCGAGAGCGCGGTGGTCCTGACGACCCGCCCGAGGCCGTCGTACTCCGTTGCCGCCTGGGTCTCCAGGCCGGCGGTGTCGTCGATGTTGCGCAGCGTGCCGGAGGGCGCGCCGGTGGCGTAGTACGGGGAGTAGGCGAGCGCCGTCTGACCACGCTCGTCGTAGAAGGTGTCCGCGATGACGCGGCCGCCGTTGTCGCCCGGGGCCTGGCCCTGCCGGAAGCGGCCGAGGCCGTCGTACAGGGTGTAGGCGGTCTGCTGGGAGCCGTCCTCGTTGAGGGTCTTGCCGGCGACGGAGACGATCTGGTTGTCGGCGACCGTGTAGGCGTACTCCTGGTCGGGGGTCTGCCCGGTGGCCTTGGAGCGGTCGGGAAGCCAGACCTTCAGGGTGCGGCCGAGGGCGTCGTAGAGCGTGTCGGTGCGGCGGTTGTTGGCGTCGATCGTGTCGACGGCCAGGCCGCGCAGCAGGTCGTAGTCCGTGGTGGTGGTCTGCGTGGTGGTGGCGTCGCCGGCCTTGGCGGGCGGGGTGGTCTCCACCGTCCTGGTGGGCCGGCCGGTGGCCGGGGTGTAGGCGGTGGTGCTGGTCCGGGCGTTCGGCGAGGCCGTGGTGACCGGGTTGGTGGCGCCGCTGAGGTCGTAGACCGTGCTGGAGGCCAGCTCGGTGCTGCTCAGCGGACGGCCGTAGCCGTCGTAGGCGACGGCGTGGTCCAGGTAGGTGGCGCTGTTGCCGGTGCGGGACTTGAGCGTCTGGATGAGGGTGATGTCGCCCTTGGCGGGGGCGGCGCCGAAGCCCTGGCCGTCGAACCGGTAGCGGATGTCCGAGAGCACCGCCGAGGTGCCGTCGGCCCGGGTGTCCCGGTTGACGTCGGTGGCGCAGTTCGCGGCGACCACCTCGACACGGGTGGCGCTCCTGAGGATCCAGGTGCCGGCGTTGTCGGCGTACGTGGTGCGGGTGCAGGTGTCGTCGTCGGGGACCGCGACGTCACCCTGGTTCTCGACCGAGGTGACCCGGCCGTAGCCGTCGCGGGTGTTGTTGGTACGGGTCTCGCGCCAGCTGCTGCCCGTGCCCTTGTCGAGCGAGGTGAAGGTGCGGGTGACCGTGGTGCCGGTGATGTTGGCGGTGGTGGTGCCCCAGTCGCGGACGCGCTTGGCGGTCTCCTGCTTCCACGGCGTGTTGACGTTCTTGCCGAGGATCACGCCGCCGGGCTTGTCGTACTGCTCGGTGCGGTACTCGTAGCCGGCCCAGGCGTCGTCGTCGGTCAGGACGGTGCCCTGGCCGTCGTCGACGGTGACGGTGCGCTTGCCGTTCTTGTCAGCGGGGTTGTTGCGGTCCTGGTCCATGCCGCGCAGGAACCAGTGGTCGGCCTGGGTGGTCATGCCGGTGACGCCACCGGTCTCGACCCGGGTGCGGGCGTAGCCGCGCCACTGGGACCAGGTCTTGAGCTTGTCCTTGGTCAGGCCGTCCTCGTCGTCGAAGTGCCAGGCGGCGTCGCCGAGGTAGGTGTAGTGGGTGACCATGTCGGGTGCGCCGCCGGTGCGGTCGGTGGCGATGACCGCGTCGACGACGTACTTGTTGAACCACTCCGTGGTGACCGGGGTCTCGTCGGAGGCCTGGTACATCTGCGGGAAGCAGCGGGTGGTGTTGGACTGCGGGGTGGGCAGGTTGTTCCAGTCGCAGGCCGCGGCCGAGTAGTTGACGTCGAGCTGGCCGCCCTGTTCGTCGGTGACGGTGCCGAGCCGCTGCTTGATGAACGGCATCCGGCCGTCGCCGACCTTGTCGAGCCGGTTGGCCATCTGCTTGTAGGCGAGGGTGGTCTTCGGCAGTGCGACGGACGGGGACGCGGAGGACCCGGTGTGCTTGATCGAGTCCAGCAGGAGCTGGTAGTCGAAGTCGGCGGTGCCCCACTTGTGGGTCAGGTCCCAGGTGTCGACGGTGGCGTAACTTCCGTCGGCCTGAAGGGTCTTGGCGAGGACCTGGGTGAGGCGGGTGCGGGTGAAGAAGGTCGGCGAGTACTGCGTGGTGCAGTCGGTGCCGTCCTTGCAGTTCTGGTCCCACGGGGTGTCGTACCAGTACTGCCGGTTGGCGTCGATCTTCGCCGGGTCGCACACGCCCGCGCCGGTCTCCAGGCAGCGTTCGGCGGTGCCGAAGTCGACCCGGCCCATCGGCTTGACGGTGGCCGAGTACAGGTCGCCCTGCTGCTGGCCGTACTCGATGTGGTCCAGGCGCCCGCCGCGCACGTACGAGGTGCGGTCGGTGGCCTTGAGGTTGCGGCCGTAGTTGTTGGTCTCGGGGGTGTACCAGTAGGTGATGTCGTTGCCGTGGGCGTCGACCACCAGGTCCAGGTTCCACCGCCAGCCCTGCTGGCACCACGAGGACGCGAAGTCGGCGCCGTTGCAGGGCTCGCCCGCGTTGTTGCCGTAGACCGGCACGGTGTAGACGGACTTGGTCTCCGGCTTGCCCGCCGACCAGTTCGGCAGGCGGTTGTAGCCGAAGTAGTAGGTGGTGCCGTCGGTGGTGGTGGCGCGGAAGTACTCGCCGTCGTTGTCGCCGTTGCCGCGGCCGGTGTCGCGGACGCGCACGACCTTGGTGGCGTCGTCGTTCTTGATCCGCCACTCGTCGCCGGAGACCGGGATCAGCTCACCCGAGTGCCCCGCGAAGCTGATGGTGGCGTTGTCCGTCCCCCAGCACAGGTCGCCCGGGTTGTTGGTGCCGGTCTTGGGCGCCCCGTCGTCGGCGCAGGCCTTGTAGCTGCGCTCGACGAAGCCCGGCGACAGGTCGAAGCCGTCACCGGCCCAGGAGGCCTGGTTGTTGCTGTTGGCCGTGCGGCCGTCGATCGCACCGGAGTTGTAGGACAGACCGACCTTCGGGGTCAGCCCGCCCGGCATCGCCGTGAGCGGCATGTCGTAGGACCAGGTGAACGCGCCGCTGTTCAGCGCCGTCGACCAGGAAGACGCGCTCGACAGCGGCGTCGCCCTGTAGTCGCCGCTCGGTCCGGCGCTGCCGGTGGTGGCCGCCAGCACCATCGCCCCCGGCGCGGACTGCAGGCGCATCGACCCGGCCGGGGCCGTGGTCAGGGCGTCGGCGGCGACGGTCTGCTTCGCCACGTCGTTGCCGCCCGGCAGCGGGGTCTGCACCCGGCATTCGGGCAGGTCGGGCGTGGTGAGCGCGCACTCGGGCAGGCGGACCAGCTTCAGCCGCGAGCCGAAGCCGGAGCCGGCCGCCTGGGCGAAGGACGAGTAGTCGACGGCCAGGCCGCTGTTCTCGTCGGCGCCCGTGACGGTCAGCAGGACGCCGTTGATGCCGGCCTTGGCGGCGGCGTCCTGGCCGAGCAGCTCGACCTTGGCCTTGCCCGCCGCGCCCGAGGACGAGAGCGCGACCGGCAGCTTGCCGGCCTTGACGGCCTTGCCCTTCTCGCCGGGCACGTCGACGGTGGCGCTGCCCGCGCCGGGCAGGGCGCCCTGCTTGCCGTCCGTCCTGCTGACGGTGGTGTCGGCCTTGCGGCCCTCGGCCTTGGCGTCGGAGCCCTTGACGGGCTTCTCGGGTGAGACCGCGGACGGCTTGGTGTACGGTTCCGCGGCCGCCGCGACGGCGGCCAGCGGCAGTGCCGGCAGCAGCGACCCGACCAGGGTGCCCGCGATGATCGCGGACATTCTGGTGCGGGTCGGCCGCGGCACCGACCTCTTCCTGCTCATGGGTGGGACAACTCCTCTGGGAGAAAACGGGTGTGACGGACCACGGGCCGGGCGGCAGGAAGCCGCCCGGCCCGCGAAACGGAGGGCGATC
>NZ_JBIVVI010000368.1:0-7307 GCF_044757675.1 Kitasatospora sp. NPDC091257 | reverse complement strand
GTCCGCCCTGGTGGGGCGGACGGGGGCTCCTTGCTGTCCGGGACCGGGGTCGGGGGCCGAGTGCCGGCCCAGGCCGTCCCCGGTCCGTCCCGCGGCCGTTTCCCGTGCGGCCGCCGCTACCGCCGTCCCCAGCGCGAGCGCGGGGCCGTGGGCGGGCGGGTCGGGAGGCCGGCGGTGCGCAGGGCCGCGAGCGTGGTGCGGTGGCGGGCCTCGTCGGCGAGCAGCGCGGCCAGCAACTGCGCGTAGAGCCCGGAACTGCCGGCGCCGTCCAGGGCGGCGGCCAGCCGGACCACCTCGACGGGCGGGCGCAGGACGGCCAGCTCGCTCAGCAGGAGGGCGGCGAGCGCCGGCGGCAGCCCGGCCGCGAGGTCGGCGAGGTCGGCGGTGGAGCGGCCCGCGGCCTGGCGCAGCAGGGTCCTGACGTCGGCGGACCGGCCGTGCTGCTGGAGGCAGGCGGCCAGGGAGGTCAGCTCGGGCATCGGCGCGGACCCCCACTCCCAGAGCAGCGTCGCGCTGTCGGCGGCCAGCCCGGCCCGGTCCAGCGCGGAGAGCAGGCCGGGGACGGAGGCGGCCGGGTAGCCCCAGAAGGCGTGGAACACCTCGGCCGCCTCCTCGGCCAGGCCCAGTTCGCGCAACTCGGCGAGCACGGTGACGGAATGGTCGGGTGCGGACCGGGCGATGCTGCGGGCGAGGAGGAGCGAGCCGCCGGTCGGACCGTACCGGGCCAGCATGCCGACCAGCAGCGCGGCGTCGGAGGGGGTGAGGCGGGCGGCGGCCGCGTCTATCACCCCGGTGGCCTCGGCGAGGGAGCCGGCCCGGTGGAGGGCGGTGATCCGCTCGGTGAGAGCGCCGAGGTCGGGGCGGGCGGGCGCCGGCTGCTGCTGAGGTGGCTGCTGCTGTCGCGGTGGCTGCTGTGCGGGCTGCTGATGGGCCGGTGCCTGTTGATGCTGCGGTGGCGGCGGTGGCTGCTGCCGCTGTCTGATCCTGCTCTCCAACTCCTCCAGCTGGTCGCTGAGTTGGAGGCAGCGGGCGCCCAGGTCCTCGCGGAGCGTGCGGGCCTGGGCGAGCTGGCGCAGCAGCTCCCCGTCCGGCCGCTGGCGGCCCGGGGCGGCCCGGATCGCCTCGTTCAGGCGCCGTTCACGTTGGCCCGCGTAGCGGCTCGCACGGAGTAACTCGTCCAGTTCTGCGCGGAGTTCCTCGGCCTGTTGCTCGCCTTCCGGCCGCTGGCCTGCGGATTGTGCCGTCGGCCGCATGCGCATGATCGCCCCAACCTGTCCATCTGCACCCTGACTGTGTGACATCCTGGCGTCAGTATGTGGCGTGGGAGTTAAGAGTGCACGACCAGTCGTGTCCGAGTGGTGTCAAGGAGCGCGCAGACGGCGGTCGTTGCGAGAAGTGCGCCGGTCGCGCTCCGGAGGAGGGTCGCCTCGTAGTGCGGGCCGGGAGCGAGTGCCGCGACGGCGTATCCGACCAGCGCGCCCACGAGCGCGGGCGGCAGGAGGAGCAGCGCGTCCCGGCGGACCGCCGCCCCGATCACCAGGAGCCCGGCCAGGGCGGAGAGTTCGGGCGTGCCGAAGGACTGCGCGTAGCGGATCGACAGGGCGGGGACGAGGAACAGCGCCAGTGCCCGGCCGACCGTCCCGGAGAGTGCGGCGGTGTACGGGCCGGGCCGCCCGCGCGGGATCCGGCGCGGAAGGGTGCGGGTGGCGACGAGCACCGCCAACGCGGCCGCGGCGGACGGGAGATGGTCCCCGAGCCGGGCGAGGTTGTAGAGCAGCGCGGTGTCGTACAGCACCAGCATCAGCTGGCCGTACGCCCACAGGTCGAGCGCGAAGCGGAACGGGCCGCGGGCGGGCTCGGCGTCCGCTTCGGGTTCGCGTCGGGCCAGCCGGGCGATCAGCGGCGGCGTGAGGCAGGCCGCGAGCACCCGCAGGACGAGGTCGTCCACGGTGTACGGGTTCCGCAGGTCCCACTCCACCGCGCAGAACGCCACCGTGTACGAGACGGCGGCGAGCGGGATCAACGGCGAGCGGGCCAACCGGACGTACAGCGCGCGGTCCAGCCGCCGGACGACGGCGACGAACGCCAGCAGCACCAGCGGCAGTTCGAGGAACGCCTGCACCCGGAGCACCGACGGCGCCAGGAGCTCCGGGGCCGGGAAGCGGGCGGCGAGGAAATCCAGGCGGGGCACGTCGAACCAGCCGGGCGGCAGGTGGCGGGCGATGAAGGAGACGTCCCCGTGGTGCACCCGGTTCACGTAGACCGCGACGAGTACCTGGTTGAGGTGGATCAGTGCGACGACGGCCGCCAGCAGCGGCTCCGGCCCGTACGTTCCTTCTCGCCGCGGGGGCCGGGCCTTCCGCCGCAACACCCCCGGCGCCAGGAACAGGGCGGCGGCGGCCGAGGCCACCACCGTCCCGTCCAGCAGCGGAGCGATCGCGCTCATGCGGCCAACCGCGCCCGCGCCTCCATCAGGGCGAAGCCGAGCAGGTTCAACCCGCGCCACTCGGCGGGCTGTTGGGCCCGGATGTCGTCGGCGGCGAGCCCGATGCCCCAGATCCGGTCCAGCGGGCTGGCCTCGACCAGCACCCGGTCGCCCGTGCCCAGGAGGTAGTCGCGCAGTGCCTCGTCCTGTCCGAACTTCGCGACGTTGCCCGCCACCACCAGCTCGAACCGGCCGGCCGTCCAGACCTTCTCGTCGAAGTCCTTGACCAGCCGCCCCAGCTTCTTCGCCTCGGCGGGGGTCCGGGCCGAGAGCACCCGCCGCGCGATCTCCTCGTCACCGAACATCCGGGCCTTGCCGGCCATCATCCAGTGCTCGGCGGAGGTGTAGGTGAGCCCGTCGACGGTGAACTCGCCGGGCCACCACTGGCTCAGGCACTCCTGTCGGGTGCCACCGCCCTTGCGCTCGGTGTGCCCCCAGAACATCACCCACTTCGGCCGCAGCCCGTCGGCCATCAGCGCGGTCAGCTCCTCGCGGCTGCGGACGGCGGCCAGGTCCCCCACGTGCATCTCGCTCATATCGTCAGTCTGACACAAAGGGGTGGTGGCCGCGAACCGTTTGACTGCGGCGCTCCTCGCGGGATCCCCGCCGTCAGCCCCTGGCCGCCAGCTCCAGGAAGCGCAGCCCGACGTCCGTCACCTCCTCCGCCGTCCACGCCTGCGCCGGCTCGCCGAGGCTGACCTCGGCCACGGCGAGGCCGGGGGCGGCGTCCTCCCAGTGGGACGAACCAGACGCCCTCCTGCTCGGCCAGGGCCAGATGGGCGGCGTTCAGGGCCTCGGCCGGGTGCGGGAGCCAGAGTCGGTACTCGTGAGTGGGCGGCACCTCGGGATACAGGCGGGCGCCGGGGAGCGCGGCCAGCGCCGGGGTGAGGGTGGACGCGGCGTGGCGGATCAGGCCGGGGATGCGCGGCAGGGCGGTGTCCAGGCCGTGGAGGGCGGCGATGGCGGCCGGCCACTGCTGGGAGAGCTGGCCGCCGTAGCGGTGGCGCCAGGTGCGGGCGTAGGAGGTGAGGGCGGCATCGCCGGCGAGGGCGGCCCCGCTGATCCCGCCGAGGTCCTTGTAGTAGGAGACGTAGACGCTGTCGGCGAGGGCGGCGATCTCGTCGAGCCGCTTGCCGAAGTGGACCGTGGTGTTCCAGAGCCGGGCGCCGTCGAAGTGCACCCGGGCGCCGGCCTCGCGGGCGGCGGCGACGAGGGCGGTCAGCTCCTCCCAGTCGGGGAGCAGGTAGCCGGGGTCACGCAGGGGGAGTTCGACCGTCAGGGTGCCGAACGGCTCGCCCAGCGCGCCGAGTTCGCCGGGCGTCGGCTGGCGCTGCCCGGTGGTGGGCCAGAGGCCGCGCAGGCCGGTGAGCTGGGTGTAGGCGTGCCGCTCGTGCCGCTCGATGTGGCTGAGCGGGTGCAGGGCCACCGCCGTGTTGCCGGTGCGTTCGGCGTGGTGGCGCAGGGCCACCTGCTGGGCCATCGTCCCGGTGGGGAAGAAGACCGCGTCCTCCTTCCCGAGCAGTGCGGCGGTCCGTTCCTCCAGCTGCCGCACGGGACCGTCGCTGCCGTAGAAGTCGTGGGGGACGTCCAGGCCGTCCAGGGCGGAGAGTTGGGCGAGGCGCTCGCGGATGCTGAGGACGCGGTCGCCGGAGAGGAGGCGCTTGCAGGTCGTGCGGGCCGCGCGGCGCCGCTGGACCGCGCTCTGGTCATCGGTCATCCGGTGATTGTCGAACTCGTGACGCGGTCGGACCAACTGCTTTTCCCCAGGGCGGGGCGGGCGCCGGAAAGGCGGTCCGGGCCGGGGCTGTCGGGGCTGCCCGTCCGTGTCGCCCTCGTCGGGCCAACGGCCCTCCAGGTGGAGCCGGATGAGCGCGGCGTGGGAGAGCGGGCTGGTCGGGTTGGCGACGTCGCCGTTGGTGGTGTAGTCCAGGAGCACGACCTCGTCCTTCTCCCGGAGCCGCTCGACCAGATCGGCGGCGCGGTGTTCGAGGACCCAGCGGTAGGCCGGGAGGTAGATGCGGCGGCGGGCCGTCTCGTAGGGCAGGAGCCGGTCGCCGTGCAGGCCGGCCCGGTGGCCCTGGACGGGGCCGTACCGGCGCACCGTCCGCTTGAGGCCCTTCATCGAGGTGACGCGCAGCTTCGCGGGGTCGACGTCGGCGTCCCGGAAGACCTTGAGGGCCTGCCGGACGCCTTCCACGGACTCGCTGGTCACGCCGTCGCTCCAGGGGACCGGGATGCCGCCGTGCGGATGGAACGGGCTCAGCCGGACCCACGGGTCCGGCGCCCTGGAGGTGACGTCGATGATCTCCGCGCCGGGGAAGGCGGCGGTCAGCGAGGCCGTCGTGCGGCGGCGGCTCGCGACGTGGATCGGCATCGGTGGGCTCCCCTGGTCGGCGGTGCGGGCCACCGAGCGTCCCAGGTGGCACTGACATTCCGGCTCCGGAACCGGCCCCGCCGCGGTCGGCCGAGGCCCGGGAGGAGCGGACCTCTGCTGGATTGAACGTGTTCAAATATGCCGTGCCAGGAGGGGGATGACCATGGTGACGGTTCCTGCGAGTGCCCGAGGGTTCGTCGGATTGGCGGTCGCGGTGTTCGTATGGCCGGTGGCGGCCTTCGTCGTGAGATTCGGCTTCCACGCCGCGCCCGTGCACGTGGTCGTGGCGGTCTGCTCGGTGCCCTGTGCGGTGGCACTCCTCTGCGGTCGCCCGAGAGTGTTCCGGATCGCCGCCACCGTGGCCGGGACGGCGATGGGAGCCGTGGCGGGGCTCGCCGCGCTGGGGTTCCTCGTGATCGGGACGGAGTTCGGCCCGAGGACCGCGCTCCTGGTCGGGGTCACCCTGCCGGTCGCGACGATCGCCCCGCTGGTCGCCGCCTTCCAGCGGGCCGAGGGGGTCGAGCAGGGCCGGCCGGCGGCCGTGGTCGGCTGGTCGGCGGCCGTCCTCTCGGCCGGCGGCTGGCTCCTGCTGTTCTTCCAGGGCCCGGGTCGCTCGGGGCTCCGGCGGGAGCGGGTCCGGTGCGGCCGGAGCCCGGCGCGGCCGGGGCTCAGCGCGGACCGTAGTAGGCCGTGATCGGGGCCCGGGCCTCGTCGGGCAGGGCCGGGCCGTCCGTCGGTACCGGCCTCCAGGCGCCCGAGTCGGGGTTGAGCTCGACGAGCTGCTCGGTGGAGAGCGCGTACACGACCCGGCCGAGGCCGGAGCGGAGGATGCCTCCTTCGCACATGCCGCAGGGCTGGCAGCTGGTGTACATCGTGGTGCGCGCGGCGGTGCCGGGGGCCAGTTCGCGGGCGGCCCAGCGGGCGAGCTTCAGTTCGGGGTGGGCCGTGATGTCGTCGTCGCGCCGTACGGTGTTGTGGGCCTCGGCGAGGATCCCGCCGTCCGGGCCGGCGAGCAGGGAGCCGTAGGGCGCGTCGCCCAGGGTGATCGCGTGGGCGGCGATGGCGAGGGCGCGGCGCAGCAGGGCCCGGTCGGCGTCGGTGATCACACGGCCCTCCACCGGGTGGCCACGGTGGTGAGGTCCTGCCAGGCCCGCTGCGGCCGACGGGTTTCCTCCGGATCGCCGTGGTAGGGGTCGAGGACGACGGTCTCCGCGCCGAGATCGCGCAGGTGGCGGAGGTCGTCGAGGATCTGGTCGACGGTGCCGACGCCGGCGGGCCGCTCGGGGTCGTCGACCGGCGTGCCGGTGGGCCGCAGGGCGATGCGGGGCGCGAACCCCGGCATCGGGTGCTCGGCCAGGACCGACCGCATCCGGGCGAGGGGCAGCCGCAGCGGGTGCCAGGCGTCGCCGAACCGGCGTGCCCGCCGGAGCGCGGCCTCGCTGTGGCCGCCGACCCAGACCGGTACCGACCGGCGGTCGGACTCCTCGGCCCGGGCGTCGCGCAGGGTGCTCAGGTACTCGTCGGTCAGTCTGCCGCGCTCGCCGAACGGCACGCCGAGGGCGGCGAACTCCCGGCGGGCCCAGCCGACTCCCACGCCCAGGACGAACCGGCCGCCGCTGAGCCGGTCGAGGGTGTCCGTCATCCGCGCCACCAGCAGCGGGTTCCGGTAGGGCAGGATGAGCACGGTCGTGCCCAGCCGCAGGTTCGGGGCGACTCCGGCGAGCCAGGACAGCGTGGTGAAGGGCTCGTAGAAGGGTTCCGGGTACCGCTCGGCGACGTCCGGGGTCACCGCCACGTGGTCCGACACCATGAGGAGGTCGAAGCCGAGGCCCTCCGCGGTCCGGGCCCACTCGCGCAGCACGCCGGGGTCGGTTCCCGGGCCGAAGTTCGGTACGTTGACGCCAAGTTGCATGCTTCGAGGCTATCCCCGCGATCATGGCGGACGGAACGGGGTTCTCCCGCTGTGACCGGCGGATCGCCGTGGTTCTCCCGGTAGATTCGCGTCATGGCCGTGAATCTTGACGACACCGACTGGGCGATCATCGAGCAGCTGCAACGGGAGGCCCGCATCTCGCTCAGCGAGCTGGGACGGCGGGTGTCGCTGAGCGCGTCGGCGACCACGGAACGGGTGCGGAACCTGGAGTCGCTGGGCGTCATCACCGGCTACCGCGCGACGGTGGACCTGGCGAAGGTCGGCTACCCGGTGCTCGCCGTCGTCCGGCTGAAGTACCCGGGCAACCGGCACGAGCCGCTGCGGCGGCTGCTCGACGAGCGGCGGGAGATCCTGGAGTGCCTGCGCACCACCGGCGACGACTGCTACACCCTGAAGGTGGCGGCGACGTCCATGGAACACCTGGAAACCCTGGTGGACGAGCTGGCCGGCTTCGGCAGCACCACCACGAGCGTCGTCTACAGCCGGACACTGCCCCTGCGGGGACCCGGCCGGCC
>NZ_JBIVVI010000367.1:0-7312 GCF_044757675.1 Kitasatospora sp. NPDC091257 | reverse complement strand
CGGCCGGGCCGGTGGATGAGCCCGGTCACAGGCCCGGCCGGGGAGCCCCGACAGCCCCGTAGACTCGGGTGATTGTGACTGCCACCGCCCCGATCCCCCAGCCCTCGCCGTCCGCCCGGATGTCCGCCGCGCCGGCCGCCTACCCCGCGCCGATGTACCCGCACAAGGCCACCGAGGCCCAGCACCGCGAGCGTCGCATCCGCAGCTTCCAGCCGCGCCGGGGCCGGATGACCAACGCCCAGGCGAGCGCCCTGGACCGGAGCTGGGAGACGTACGGCATCCCCATCGACGGCACCCCGCTGGACCCGCGGGAGCTGTTCGACGGCCTGCCGGTGACCCTGGAGATCGGCTTCGGCATGGGCGAGACCACCGCCGCGATGGCCGCCGCCGACCCGGCCATGGGCATCCTCGCCGCCGACGTGCACACCCCCGGCCACGGCAACCTGCTCGGCCTGCTGGAGCGGGACGGCTCCCACAACGTCCGGACCGCCGCCGGCGACGCGGTGATCCTGCTGCGCGACATGCTCCCGGACGCCTCGCTGGCCGGTCTGCGGGTCTACTTCGCCGACCCGTGGCCCAAGCCGAAGCACCACAAGCGCCGGCTGGTCCAGCCCTCGTTCCTCGACCTGGTGCTGCCCCGGCTCGCCCCCGGCGCGCTGGTGCACTGCGCCACCGACTGGGAGCCGTACGCGGAGCAGATGCTGGCCGTGCTGTCCGCCTCGCCGGAGCTGGAGAACCTGCACCCCGAGGGCGACGGGACCGGCTGGCTGGAGCCCGGGGACCACCCGGACGGCAGCATTCCGGGCTACGCCCCGAGGCCGGACTGGCGTCCGGTCACCAAGTTCGAACGGGCCGGGATCGCCAAGGGGCACGTCGTCCACGACCTGCTGTTCCGCCGCCGCTGACCCTCCGGCACCGTTCGAACGGGCGGCCGCGCGGCGGCCGGACGGGCGGGCCCGGGAGGGACGGTTCGTCCCGACTCCTCCCGGCGGGCCGCCGCCGTGGCCTACCCTGTGCCGCATGGGCAGCCCGTCCGGCGGCGGGTTCCGGACGGGCGGTCGCACGACGGTTCGAGCAGCCGCCGACGCACCGGAGACGGTCCCGAGCACCGGCGACACCCGGACCATTCCGGGGCCCCGGAGGCACCGGGCGCATCGCCTGCTGCCCCGGCCGGGTACCGCCGCCGTGCCGCTCCCGGTCGTCGACCAATTCCTCCGCGCCGGCACCACCGCCCCCGGGGCCCCGCCGGGCCGCAGCCGCTCGGTGGCGCTCTCCTCGGTCACCGCGACCGCCGTCCTGACCCTGATCGGCTGCGGGGTGCTGATCCTGCACCTGGTCCAGCGGCAGACCGGCACCGTCGGACTGCTGGTCGGCCTGGGCCTGGCGGTGGTGCCGCTGCCGTTCGTGCTCGGCGGTCTGGCCTGGCTCAACCTCACCGCCCGGGTTCCGCTGCGGCACACCGTGTTCTGCCTCGGCTGGGGCGCCTGCGCGGCCACCACCGTCGCCATCCTGGCCAACAACTGGACGGCGAGCTACCTGACCCGGCACCGGGGCCCGTTCGGGGAACTGCTCGGCGCCGGGATCGCCACCCCGGTGATCGAGGAGACCGCCAAGGCCACCGCCCTGCTGGTGCTCCTGCTCCCGCTCGGCCAGCGGCTGCGCTGCCGCGGCCGCCGCACCGGACGCCCCTGCGCGCCGCTGCTGCGCCGGTCGCCCGCGCCCCGGAGCCCCCGCCGGCACCCGCGCCACCCGGTCGGGCCGCACGCCCGCGGCCGGCCGCGCCTGCGCCCGTACCTGCGGCCGTTGCCGTACCTGCGCCCGGCCCCGCCCTCCGGGGCGCCGCACCACCGTTCCCGGCCGCGCACCCTGGCCGCCGGGGTGGTGCTCGGCGGGATGGCCGCCTGCGGCTTCGCGTTCACCGAGAACGCCCTCTACCTGGGCCGGGCCTTCAGCAGCGACCAGCGGCAGCGGCTGGACAGCATCGGCCTCGGCGACCCGCCCAGCCTGCGCGACTTCGACAGCACCGTGCAGACCTTCGTGCTGCGCGCCCTGCTCTCGCCCTTCGCCCACCCGCTGTTCACCGCGCTCACCGGGATCGGCCTGGCCGTCGCCCTCACCACCGCGCGGCGCTGGCTGGCCCGGCTGGCGGTGCCGGCCGGGCTGCTGCTGGCGATGGCGCTGCACGGCACCTGGAACGCCGCCGCCGACCTCGGCACGGACGGCTTCCTGGTGGTGTACGGGGCGCTGATGGTGCCCTGCTTCGCCGCGCTGGTCGCCTTCGCGGCCTGGGCGAGGTGTCGTGCGGCCCGGCACCCGGCACCCGGTCGGCGGCGGGTCGCCAGGGCGCCCTGAAGAACCGATTTCCCATATCGGCGACTTCCCCGTATTGTTGTGTTCACCGACGCGGGGTGGAGCAGCTCGGTAGCTCGCTGGGCTCATAACCCAGAGGTCGCAGGTTCAAATCCTGTCCCCGCTACTCAGTAGCCGAAAGGCCCGGAGGATTCGTCCTCCGGGCCTTTCGCGTTCCCGGGTACGAACGAAAGACGGTCCTGCCACGAACCTGTAACAGCGGCCGGTCCCACGATCACCTGTCAGGGTCCTGAACCATACTGAGGAAAAATTCATCTCATTGGGGGGCTGTTCGGGCCACCCGGACAGGAAGAACCACATGCTGTCGAAGCGACTGGTCAGCACCGCCGCGATCTGCCTCGTCCTGGCGGCCGGCACCGCGGCGTGCGGCAGCACCAAGAGCGACGGGACGGGCGGCGACGCCAAGGCGGGTGCCGCGCAGAAGCTCGACACCGACAAGCTCAGCGCCCAGGACATCGCGAAGCAGGCCAAGGACGCCCTGGCCTCCGCGAGCTCCCTCAAGATGGTCGGCACCGTCGACACCGGCGAGGGCAGCATGGAGCTGAACCTGGCGCTGGACAACAAGAGCCAGTGCACCGGCACCATGGCGATGCCCGGCATGGGCAAGTTCGAGATCATCAGCGACGGCAAGACCTCGTACGTCAAGCCGGACAAGGACTTCTGGACCAACGTGGGCGGCCCGAACGGTGCCAAGGCCGCCGAGCTGTTCAAGGGCCGCTACCTGACGGGCTTCGAGAGCGACCCGTCGATGGGCTCCCTGATCAGCGTCTGCAACCTCGCCGAGTTCAGCAAGAAGATCACCGCGGACAAGAGCGGCAACGACAAGGTGGAGAAGGGCTCCGCGGGCGACGTCAACGGCGTGAAGACCTTCAGCCTGAAGGTCGCCGACTCCAAGGGCGAGGTCACGACCATGCAGATCGCCACCGAGGGCAAGCCCTACCCGGTGCGGGTCGAGCACTCGGGCGCCAAGGACGGCAACGGCAAGATCGACTTCAGCGACTTCGACAAGCCGCTGACCATCCAGGCCCCGTCGGCCGACAACACGGTCGACTTCACCAAGCTCCAGGACCAGCTCAAGACCGCCTGAGCAGCGGATCCGGGCGCGCCCCGCACGGCCGGCACCGGGGCCGGGCGGGGCTCCGCGAAATAATCCGTTGCCCTCCGTCCGGCGGGCTGCCTATCGTGGCAGCACACTGAAAGGAGGTGATCCTGAGTTGAGTTCCATCAGGATGCGTGAGGTGGCTGCTCGCTAGAGCCGCCCCTGCCTGCGCAGGATGAGGCCCCTGGCCTCCGGCAGGCGAAATCCACAGCAGTCACCCGGCCCGCGGTCTCACCGGTACATCCCCGGTGCCTCGGCGCCCGGCCAGTGCACGGGCCGGCGCGGAGGAGCAGTCCGCGGGCCGTCTGCGTTCCCGGGGAGCTTCCGGCACGATTCCGGAGGCTCCCCGCGCCGTGTCCGGGGCAGCGGCCGGACGTTTCCGCGCGGGGGCGCGGCGCTAGAGTCGGCGCGCGTTCCGGAGCGGAGCGACGCGGACACAGGGGGTGGGCGATGGCGAAGGCACGACGGCCGGGCGGCGGCGGGGCGACGCTACGGACGGCGCAGTGGGGCGCCACCGGGGTGCTGGCCGGGACGGGACTGCTCGGACTGCTGCTGTTCGCGCTCGGCCGGGAGCACGCCTGGCAGGTGCTCGGCGGCGGGCTGGTGGTGATCGGGGCCTCGGTGGTGCTCGGCGGCGGGCTGGGCTTCCTGTTCGGGGTGCCCCGGGTGCGCGGCGGGGCCGCTGCCGGCGAGCCGCAGGGCTCGTACGCGCCGAACACCAATCTGGAGCAGGTCTCGGACTGGCTGACCAAGGTGCTGCTGGGCGTCGGGCTGACCCAGCTCGGCTCGCTCGGCGAGCGGCTGCACGACCTCGGCGCGGCGCTGGCGCCCGCGCTCGGCGGCGGCCGGGACGTGGCACCGTTCGCGGCGGCGCTGGTGCTGTACTTCCTGGTCTTCGGGTTCCTGGCCGGCTGGCTGGTGACCCGGCTGGCACTGCCGCAGGCGCTGACCGAGACCGACCGGGCGCTGGACCTCTTCCTCGCCGGGCAGGACCGCGACCGGCACGGCGACAAGGTGGGCGCGGACGACCTGCGGGTCCGCGCGATGCAGCGGCTCGGGCTGCTGGGCGGCAGCGCGGAGCGCCCGGCCGCGCTGGCCGGGCAGCTGCCGCCCTCCTCCGGCGCGCCGGCCGGGCCGGAGGGCGTGGTGGCGGAGGTCCGCTCGACCGCGCGGCGTTCGGCGCTGACCGCCGACCAGGTGCGGGCCCTCTTCGCGGACGGCTCCGAGGGGCGGCGGATCCAGGCGCTCGCGCTGATGCAGGGCGATCCGGCGCTGGCGGACCTGCCGAGCGTGCTGGACGCGATCGAGCGCCCGCGCTCGGGCTTCGAGCAGTACCACGCGCTGCTGGCCGCCCGGGGGCTGCTCTCCCGGCTGCCCGCCGCCGGGGAGCAGCGGCTGCGGGACGCGGTGGCGACGCAGCTGGTCGACCCGCGGGGCATTCCGTACGGGTCGGACCGCAGTTGGCTGGCGGAGAAGATCCTCTCCCGGCTCCCGGCACCGGCTCTCGTGCCGGAGCGGCCGGCACCGGCCGGGCCGCGGGCCGCCCCGGTGGTGCCGGCCCAGCCGGCCCAGCCGGCCCAGCCGGACGGACCGGACGGACCGGGCGGGCAGGGCGGGCAGGGCGGACCGCCGGCCGAGGGGACCTCTAGCCGGTGAACTCCGGGACGGTGAAGCGCAGTTCGGGACGCTCCCAGGTGATCCTCCCGCGCGCGGGGCAGGTGCCGACGCGTTCGGCGCCCACCCGCAGGTAGAAGCGCTCGGCGGGCGGGTTGGAGACGACCCGCACGACGGCGATCCCGGCTCCGCGGGCGAGTTCCAGCATGTGCGCGATCAGGGCGCGGCCGGCGCCGAGCCCCTGGGCCTCGTCGGCGACGAACATCAGGTCCAGTTCGGCCGGTTCGCGGATCAGCCCGTAGAAGCCCAGCAGCCGGCCGGTGGCCGGGTCGGCGGCGAGGAACACCTCGTGGCGGGCGATGTACTCGGGCGTCACCCGGTAGCCCTCGATCATCGGCGCGTACTCGCCGTGATAGGCGGAGGAGGCCTGGATCAGTTCGGTGAGCCGGTCGGCGTCGGTCTCGTCGGCGCGCCGGATCGTCGTGTCGGTCATGCGGGCGAGTATAGGAGTGGCCCCCGACAGTGACCATTACATGACCGGTGGCCGGAGCGCCCGGCGGCGGTGGTCGGCGGCCCGCAGCACCAGGACCCGCCGGGGTCGGCCGCCCACCGGCCCGGGGTAGCGGCGGACCTCGCTGCCGATCCGGCGCTCGCCGAGCGCGTACCGCAGCGGGCCGAGATGGCCGCAGCGCCGGCCGTACCCGTCGTGCAGCGGCTGGACCCGGACCTCGCCGTCCGGGGAGGTGACCCGGACCAGCTCGGTCAACGCCTCCAACTGGCTTTCGGGGCCGAAGAGTTCGGGGTACGCGAAGAGCAGGTAGCCGCTCAGGGTGAGGGCGAAGGCGCCGTCCGCGAAGGGCAGCCGGGGCAGCGCGGCGGCCACGTACTGCTGCGGGTGGGCGGCCGAGTCGGCGGCGAACAGCAGGCGGGCGCGGTCCCAGCTGCGCAGGTAGCGCTCGGCGCGGTACGGGCGGGGCGAGGGGTAGAGCTGCGGGCGGGTGGCCATCGCGGCGGCCATCGCCGCCCGGGCGGCCACCGCGGCGGTCGCGACCGCCGGCAGCGGCAGCGCGTACGCCGGATCGACGGCGATCACCCGGCAGCCCAGCCCGCGCGCCTCGGCGGCCAGGCCGGCCGCGCCGCCGGGGCAGTCCAGCACCGGGCCGGGCAGGACGGCGAGCCGGGCCCGGGTGAGGCCGAACAGGGCGCAGTACTCGTCCAGCGGCCGGGAGGTGACCAGGACGCCCGGGGGAACGGCGGGAATGCCGACGGCGGCCACCCGGCCATCCGAACACGCGGCGGCCCCACCCGCATCCGGAGGCGTCCGGGGTGCGGGCGGGGCGCGGGCGGGGTCCTCGGCGGGGCCGGCCGGTCAGCGGCCGAGCAGGCCCTGGGCGGCGACCCGGTTGACGTTGGTCAGGCCGCGGACCAGCTGCGTGGTGAGGAGGATCAGCAGCACGCCGAGGAGCGAGAGCCCGGCGATCTGCCAGGGCGACTGGACGTCGTACACGTGCCGGACGCCGTCGCTGTCGTGGAAGTCGAACAACCGGTACCCCTTCCAGGAGGTGTACGTCGGGAAGACCCAGTGGTACACGGGGTAGAGCGCCAGCGCCCAGCCGAGCACCAGGAACACCAGCGTCACCGCGAAGCTGAGCACCGCCCAGGGGAACATCACCACCTGGTACAGCACGGCCTTCCAGCCGGCCCCGTCCGCGAGCCGCGCGGTGACCGCGCCCCAGCTGCCCTGGCGGACCCGGCGCACCGGCGCCGGGCCGGGGACGTCCAGGGCCAGCATGCCGCGCACCCGGGCCCGCTCCAGCCGGCCGAAGCCGCGGGCGACGCTGGTCAGGGCGCCCAGCACGGGCAGGCCGATGACGGTGACGAGGGTGCCGAGGCCGAGGCAGAACAGGGTGATCGACACGACGAAGCCGACGATCGCCACCGGCAGGCCGCTGAGCGCGTAGCCGACCTCGCGGTAGTAGTACGCCGAGAACGGCGCCCGCCACACGGCCGGCCGCCGCTCGGTCCGGCGGACCCGGGCCGGGCGCGGGTCGTCACCGTGACCGCCCAGGACGTCCCACTCCCGGTCCTCCATGCTGCGGCTGCTGCTCATGCTCCCGGCCCCCGGCCCCTCGTACTGTCGGTCGTTCGTCCCGCTGACAGGCTCCAGTCTGGTGGACGCGCCGGCCGGCCGGGATCCGGAGGCCTGGCGGATCCGGGGTGGGGTTAACC
>NZ_JBIVVI010000366.1:0-7316 GCF_044757675.1 Kitasatospora sp. NPDC091257 | reverse complement strand
CCCCTTCATGGCGGCCCGTGATCATCGGGCCCTACGCTGTTCGGCATGTCCTCCACCACGTTGCGCCGAGCGCTCGTCAGGAGCCTCCGGCGCCCACCGTGGTCGCCCGAGGTCTGGCGGGACGTCCGCTTCACCGCCGCCGGAATACCCATGGCGCTGCCGGTCTGGCTGGCCGTCACCGAGTCGACGCTGCTCTTCCCGGTGCTCGCCGCCGTCCTGCTCTGCGCCCGCCCGCTGACCGCCCTCCAACGCGGCCGGCTGCGCGCCCTGCACGGGGTGGAGGTGCCGCCGCTGCGCCCGCCGACGGGGCGTCAGGCCTGGCTGCTGGGGATGACCTGGCGCCAGGCCCTCCACCACCTGGTGGCCGGTCCGCTGCTGGCGGCGGGTGCGTTGGCGGTGCTGTACGCCTGGGCGGCCGCCGTGGTGCTGGCCACCGTGTACGGCTGGATGTGGCTGCTGCCCGCCGGCACGGCGGTGCGCTCCGGCCTGGCCGGGGAGGACGTCCTGGTCACCCTCGGTGGGTTGCTGCTGCTGGCGGTCCTCCCGCCGGCGGGCACCCAGCTGGCCCGGCTGGAGGTGTGGGTGGCCCGGCGGCTGCTCGGCCCGGACCGGGCGGAGGCGCTGGAGCGGCGGGTCGAGGAGATCGCCGAGAGCCGGGCCGGGCTGGTCGACGCGGTGGACGCCGAGCGCCGCCGCATCGAGCGGGACCTGCACGACGGCGCCCAGCAGCGGCTCACCTCCCTCGCGATGAACCTGGGCCTGGCCCGGCGCACCCTCAAGGACGTGCCGCCCGAGGTGATGCAGGTGATCGTCGACGCGCACGAGGAGGCCCAGGCGGCCATCGACGAGCTGCGCGACCTGGTCCGCGGCCTGCACCCGGCCGTCCTGGAGGACCGCGGCCTGGACGCGGCGCTGTCCGGCATCGCCGCCCGCGCCCCGCTGCCGGTGCGCCTGGACGTGGCACTCTCCGAGCAGGTCGCCCCGACCGTGGAGGCGGTCGCCTACTTCACCGTCTCCGAGGCGCTCACCAACGTGGCCAAGCACGCCAGGGCCCACCGGGTCGACCTCTCGGTGCGGACGGCCGGCGGCCGGCTGCGGCTGGTCATCAGCGACGACGGCGTCGGCGGCGCGGACCCCTCGCGCGGCACCGGGCTCACCGGGCTGCGCAAGCGCGCCGCCTCGGTCGACGGCACGCTGTCCGTTCTCAGCCCCCTCGGGGGCCCCACCACCATCACCGTGGAGTTGCCGTGCGTGCTGTGATCGCCGAGGACTCGGTCCTGCTGAGGGTCGGCCTGGTCAAGGTCCTGGAGGCGGTGGGCTTCGAGGTCGTGGCCGCCGTCGGGGACGCCACCGAACTGCTGGCCGCCGTCGAGGAGCACCGCCCGAAGGTGGTGGTGGCCGACGTCCGGATGCCCCCGGGCTTCAGCGACGAGGGGGTGAAGGCGGCGATGGTGATCCGCCGGCAGTGGCCGGACACCGCCGTCCTGCTGCTCTCCCAGTTCGTGGAGGAGCGCTACGCCGCGGACCTGCTGGCGACCAACACCAGCGGCGTCGGCTACCTGCTCAAGCAGCGGGTGGCCAATGTCGACGACTTCGTGGACGCGCTCCAGCGGGTCGCCGAGGGCGGCACCGCGCTGGACCCGGAGGTGGTCGCCCAGCTGCTGGTGCGCCGCCACCGGGACCCGCTGGAGAAGCTGACCCCGCGCGAGCGCGACGTGCTCGCCCTGATGGCGGAGGGCCGTTCCAACGCCGCGATCGCGGGCTCGCTGGTGGTCAGCGACAGTGCGGTGGCCAAGCACATCAACTCGATCTTCACCAAGCTCGACCTGCCGCCGGTCGCGGACAGCCACCGCCGGGTGATGGCGGTGCTGCGCTTCCTGGAGGTCGGGTAGCGGTGAAGGGGACGAAAGGTTGGCGGGTCACCGGGACGGTCGTGATCGTGCTGGTCATGCTGGGGGCCGGACTGCAGACCTGGTCGATGGCGGTGCAGCAGCGGACCAGCACCAGCCGACCGTACGACGTGGCGATCCACCGGCTCCAGTTGGAGACCGGCAACGCCTCGGTCAGGGTGCGGGCCGGCCGGGAGGGCCACGTGGTGGTCCGGCAGAGCCTGGACTGGCTGGTGCGCAAACCGGTGGTGTCCACCGTCTTCGACGGCGACGTGCTGACGGTCGGGATGCACTGTCGGCTGGTCCTGCCGTTCGTGGACGTCGGCTGCGGCGCCGAGATCGAACTGGAGGTGCCGGCGGCGACCGAGGTGTCCGGCTCGGTGGGCTCCGGCTCCGTCCAGGTGGAGGGGCTGAGCGGGGACGTGCGGATGGAGCTGACCTCCGGCCAGCTGGTGCTGTTCGACACCTCCGGGAACGTGTCCGCGCACGCCACCTCCGGTCAGGTGCGGGGCACCAACCTGAGCACCCGGCGGGTGACGGCGCGGGTCGGCTCGGGTTCGGTGCAGCTGGGCTTCGCGAAGGCCCCGCGCGAGGTGGACGCCACGGCCACCTCCGGCTCGGTGGAGCTGGCCCTGCCGAGGGGCAGCCGGTACGCGGTCTCCAGTGAGATCGGCAGCGGCAACGGCCGGATCGACACGGGGCTGGTGGACTCGTCGAGTCCGAACCGGCTGCACGCCGCGGTCACCTCCGGGTCGATCACCGTCGTCCCGGCGAGCTCGGAGCCGCCGGAGCCCGCGGAACCGGCGGACCCGGCGGACCCGGCGGAGCCCGCGCAGTCCGCGGCGCCGTCGGTGCCGCCGTCGGCTCCGTAGCGGGAGCGCCTCGGAGCGGGTGGCGGCCGCTCACCCGGGCGGCGGACGGGTGGGGGACAATGGAGAGTCCCGTCCCCATCACCCGAGGTCAGCCGCGCATGACAGCCACGCCCGCACCCACCGCGTCCGACACCGAGTTCGCGCCGCTCGACATCGGCCCGATCCGGGTGTGGCCGCCCGTCGTGCTGGCGCCGATGGCCGGCATCACCAACGCGCCGTTCCGCACCCTGTGCCGTGAGCAGAGCGGCGGCCGGGGCCTGTACGTCTCGGAGATGATCACCACCCGGGCGCTGGTCGAGCGCAACGCCAAGACCATGCAGCTGATCACGTTCGACCCGAGCGAGAAGCCGCGCTCCATCCAGCTGTACGGGGTGGACCCGGTGACCGTCGGCAAGGCCGCCCGGATGATCTCCGACGAGGGCCTGGCCGACCACATCGACCTCAACTTCGGCTGCCCCGTCCCCAAGGTCACCCGCAAGGGCGGCGGCTCGGCGCTGCCGTACAAGCGCAACCTGCTGCGCGAGATCCTGCGCGAGGCCGTCGCCAACGCCGGCGACCTGCCGGTGACCATGAAGATGCGCAAGGGCATCGACGACGACCACCTCACCTACCTGGACGCCGGCCGGATCGGCGCGGAGGAGGGCGTGGCGGCGATCGCCCTGCACGGGCGCACCGCCGCCCAGCACTACGGCGGGACGGCCGACTGGTCGGCGATCGCCCGGCTGCGCGAGTCCGTCCCGGCGCACATCCCGGTGCTGGGCAACGGCGACATCTGGTCGGCCGACGACGCGCTGCGGATGATGCGCGAGACCGGCTGCGACGGCGTGGTGGTGGGCCGCGGCTGCCTGGGCCGGCCGTGGCTGTTCAGGGACCTGGTCGCGATCTTCGAGGGCGACGTGGACTACGCCCGCCCCGACTTCGGCTACGTGGCCGCGGCGATGGTGCGGCACGCGCAACTGCTCGGCGAGTGGCTGGGCGACGAGGCGCGCGGCGTGATCGACTTCCGCAAGCACGTCGCCTGGTACACCAAGGGCTTCTCGGTCGGCTCGGAGCTGCGGGTGAAGCTGGCCGGCTCCTCCTCGTTGGCCGAACTGGCCGAAACCCTCTCCCAGGTGGAGCAGTCCCAGGGCTGGCCGGACGGTGCGGACGGCCCGCGCGGACGGACCAGCGGCAACAACCGGGTGGTCCTGCCGGAGGGCTGGTTGGACGATCCGTATGACTGCGCCCGACCGGGCGTGGACGCCGAATCGGACACCTCTGGCGGATGATCTGTACGGACCGGCAAAAATGGCCCCATGGGGCCGACTGCCACTAGGTCGCAGCCCTCTTGTCCATCCTGGACAAGAGGGCTCCTTTTCGTCGTCCGAATGTCACGGAGAGAGCACATTTCTGGACGGTGTGCGACGATCGGCGGAGTCGCTCTACGTTCGACCCGTGAGATGCGCTGGTGACGCTTGCCACACGCGGTGGGGGCTGACGGCCGGTCAGTGGACGAAATGGACAGGTCGGCTGTGAATCGCTTCCCGAAGTCGGTCGGCCGGTGATCGGGCGATTCGGGTGCAGGAAATCAAGCCGGGGCAACGCCATCGACCCGCGGTCGCTACCGTGCGTCCGGATCGTACGATCTTCGGGTTTGCTTGTGTTCAAGAGTTGAACGCTTGCTCGCGTCAGGCGGACGATTTCACCAACAGAGGTGAACGCCTTTATGTGCTTTCGATCTAGCGGGTTACCGCTGGGTACCAGCCTCGGGTGGCCTATTCAGGGCAGAGAAGTGCCTTCGAAATGGGTATGTTCTCCGGCGTCAGGGCAACCGCGTACGAGGAGACCGACCCGTGCCGTCCCAGCAGAAGTTTGTTTACTCCTTCACCGAAGGAAACAAGGACCTCAAGGACCTTCTCGGCGGCAAGGGCGCGAACCTGGCCGAGATGACCAACCTGGGCCTCCCCGTCCCTCCGGGGTTCACCATCACCACCGAGGCCTGCAAGGTCTTCCTGGAGACCGGCAGCGAGCCGTCCTCCCTGCACGAGGAGATCAGCGCCCACCTGGACGCCCTCGAAGAGCGGATGGGCAAGAAGCTCGGCCAGGCCGACAACCCCCTCCTGGTCTCGGTGCGCTCCGGCGCGAAGTTCTCCATGCCCGGCATGATGGACACCGTCCTCAACATCGGCCTCTCCGACGTCTCGGTGGCCGGCCTCGTCGCCCAGTCCGGCAACGAGCGCTTCGCCTGGGACTCCTACCGCCGCCTGGTCCAGATGTTCGGCAAGACCGTGCTGGGCGTCGACGGCGAGCTGTTCGAGGAGGCCCTGGACGAGGCCAAGCACGCCAAGGGCACCGTCAACGACCTGGACCTGGACGCCGCCGACCTCCGGGGCCTGGTCGAGGTGTTCAAGGGCATCGTCGAGCGCGAGACCGGCCGGGCCTTCCCGCAGGACCCGCGCGAGCAGATGGACCTCGCGATCCACGCCGTCTTCCACTCCTGGAACGGCGACCGCGCCCGGCTGTACCGCCGCCAGGAGCGCATCCCGAACGACCTGGGCACCGCGGTCAACGTCTGCAGCATGGTCTTCGGCAACCTCGGCGAGGACTCCGGCACCGGCGTCGCCTTCACCCGCGACCCCTCCACCGGTACCCAGGGCGTCTACGGCGACTACCTGTCCAACGCCCAGGGCGAGGACGTCGTCGCCGGCATCCGCAACACCCTGCCGCTTTCCGAGCTGGAGAAGCTCGACAAGAAGTCGTACGACGAGCTGATGGCGATCATGCAGAAGCTCGAGAACCACTACCGCGACCTCTGCGACATCGAGTTCACCATCGAGCGCGGCAAGCTCTGGATGCTGCAGACCCGCGTGGGCAAGCGCACCGCCGCGGCCGCCTTCCGGATCGCCGTCCAGCTGGTCGACCAGGGTCTGATCGACCTGGACGAGGCCCTGATGCGGGTCACCGGCGGCCAGCTCTCGCAGCTGATGTTCCCCCGCTTCGCCCCCGACTCCGAGTCGCAGCAGATCGCCAGGGGCCTGGCCGCCTCGCCCGGCGCCGCGATCGGCAAGGTCGTCTTCGACTCGTACACCGCCGTCAAGTGGTCCCGCTCCGGCGAGAAGGTCATCCTGGTCCGCCGCGAGACCAACCCGGACGACCTGGACGGCATGATCGCCGCCGAGGGCATCCTCACCTCGCGCGGCGGCAAGACCTCGCACGCCGCCGTCGTCGCCCGCGGCATGGGCAAGACCTGTGTCTGCGGCGCCGAGGAGCTGGAGGTCGACACCAAGCGCCGCCGGATGACCACCGCCGACGGCCTGGTGCTGGAGGAGGGCGACGTCGTCTCGATCGACGGCGCGACCGGCAAGGTCTACCTCGGCGAGGTACCCGTGCTCCCCTCCGCGGTGGTGGAGTACTTCGAGGGCACCCTGCACGCCGGCGCCGACGTCCAGGGCGGTCTGGTCCAGGCCGTGCACCGGCTGATGTCCCACGCCGACGGCCGCCGCCGCCTCGCGGTGCGCGCCAACGCCGACAACGCCGAGGACGGCTCGCGCGCCCGCCGCTACGGCGCCCAGGGCATCGGCCTGTGCCGCACCGAGCACATGTTCCTCGGTGAGGAGCGCCGCAAGGAGGTCGAGCACCTGATCCTGGCGGACAACGACAAGGACCGCGAGGCCGCGCTCTCCACCCTGCTGCCGCTGCAGAAGGGCGACTTCCTGGAGCTCTTCCAGGCGATGGACGGCCTGCCCGTCACCGTCCGCCTGCTCGACCCGCCGCTGCACGAGTTCCTCCCGGACATCACCGAGCTGTCGGTGCGCGTCGCCCTCGCCGAGGCCCGCAAGGACCCGAACGAGAACGACCTGCGCCTGCTCCAGGCGGTGCACAAGCTGCACGAGCAGAACCCGATGCTCGGCCTGCGCGGTGTGCGCCTCGGCCTGGTCATCCCCGGCCTGTTCGGCATGCAGGTCCGGGCCATCGCCGAGGCCGCCGCCGAGCGCAAGCTGGCCGGGGCGGACCCGCGTCCCGAGGTGATGATCCCGCTGGTCGGCACCGTCCAGGAGCTGGAGCTGGTCCGCGACGAGTGCGAGCGGGTGCTCGCCGAGGTCGCCCGGTCCACCGGAGTCCAGCTGGACATCAAGCTCGGCACCATGATCGAGCTGCCGCGCGCCGCGGTGACCGCCGGGCAGATCGCCGAGGCCGCCGAGTTCTTCTCCTTCGGCACCAACGACCTGACCCAGACGGTCTGGGGCTTCTCCCGGGACGACGTGGAGGCCTCGTTCTTCACCGCCTACCTGGAGAAGGGCATCTTCGGGGTCTCCCCGTTCGAGACCATCGACCGCGACGGCGTCGGCTCGCTGGTCAAGCACGCCGTCGAGGCCGGCCGGGCCACCCGCCCCGACCTCAAGCTCGGCGTCTGCGGCGAGCACGGCGGCGACCCGGACTCGGTCCACTTCTTCCACGAGGTGGGGCTGGACTACGTCTCCTGCTCCCCCTTCCGGATCCCGGTGGCGCGCCTGGAGGCCGGCCGCGCCGCCATCGAGTCGGCGGGCAGCGACTCGCGCTGAGGAGGGTAGGCATC
>NZ_JBIVVI010000365.1:0-7320 GCF_044757675.1 Kitasatospora sp. NPDC091257 | reverse complement strand
GGTACGGCCCGGCCCACGGCCCCGCCGGCGCCCCCGCCGGAGGCACCCCCAGCGGCGACTGCGCCACCGGCGCCCAGTACGGCGGCGGGTCCTCCTCGCGCTTCCCGAACGCCGCCGAGAGCAGGAGCAGCACCACCATCGCCGTCATCGGCCAGACCAGCAGCGCCCCCAGCGCCCCCAGGTCGATGCCCGCGTCGAAGTGCCCGCCGTTGCCGACCCGCCGGGCCTCGCCGATCAGGTCGTTGCCCGGCCCGAGCCAGCGCCCGATCCGCCAGGCCCCGATCGACCCGAGCAGCCCGCCGACGGTCAGCCCCAGCGCGACCGCGATGCCGCCGCCGCGCCTGCGGGTGATCAGGAAGGCGCCGAGCGCGGTCAGGATCCCCGCCCCCAGGCAGATGAGCACGAACATCGCGTCGGCGCCGGCCCGCTGCTCCCCCTCGGGGTCGGCGTAGAGGATGCGGTCCCCGTCCACCACCAGCGGCACCTTCGGCGCCAGCCAGGCCCACAGCCCGGCCACCACCAGACCGGCCACCAGGCAGGCGACCACGATCCCCGCCCCGACCCGGACCTCCGGCAGCAGCCGCTGCCCCAGCGGGGTCGTCCCGTGCCCGAGGGCGGTGGCCCCGTACGGCGGCGCGAACGGGTCGGACGCTGCGTCCGGCACCGCCTGCGCATCGCGCGCGTCGTGCACGCCGTGCGGGCCGTGCACGTCGGCGGGGGCGGGATCCGGAGGTGTGTTCGGTACGGTCACGGACCCCATCGTTTCACGACGGCCACTCGAACGACCCACCACCGTACCGACCGCCGTACCGACCGCCGCACCGGCCCGCACCGGCCCGCACCGGGCAGCAACCGCGGGACGGCCCGACGCGCAACGCCCTACCGCGAGACGGCCCGCCGGTACGCCCAGGTGGCGACGGCCAGCGACACCACGCCCACCCCCGCGCAGACCGCCAGGTCCCCGAGCACCAGCGCCCAGTCCGGATCCGGCGCGAACGTCCGTGCGAAGGCGTCCACCCCGTACGTGGACGGCAGCAGGTCCCGCAGCCACTGCACCGGCTGCGGCAGGTGGTTCACCGGCAGCACGCCCAGCAGCAGGGCCGCCGACATCCCGAGCTGCCCGAGCATCGTCGCGATCTCCTGGCGCGGCGCCAGCAGCCCGCAGGCCGCTCCCAGCCCGGACAGCGCGGCCCCGGCCAGCGGCACGACCGCCAGCAGCACCCACAGCTGCCCGAGCGGCAGCCCGAACATCACCGCCCCGAACACCGCCGTGACGAGCGTCCCGGGCAGGGTGAAGGAGGCGTACGCGGCGGCCGCCCCCAGCACCACCGAGGCGGCCGGCACCGGCAGCGTCGCGTAGTGGTCGAGCCCGCCGGTGGCCCGCAGCTTCCCGAAGTACTGGGCGAGCAGGTTCAGCGCGACGAAGGCCACCACCAGCACGCTCGACCCGGCGACCACCGACCGCGCCTCCGAGGACTGCCCGGCGTCCACCACGCCCCGCATCATCACCAGGATGCCCACGGACTGGAAGGTGGCCACGAACAGCAGCGGGATGCGCGCCACCCGTGCCCGGGCGAGCTGCGCCCGGTACACGGCCGCGAGCGCCGGCAGCAGCCTGGCCGCAGGGGCGAGCGGAGCGGGGGCGGCCGTGGACCGGTCGGTCCGCGGGGGCACCGAGAGCAGCGTCACTTGGCCAGTCCTCCGTGGCGGCCGCCCAGCTTGAGGTACGCGTCCTCAAGGCTCGGGGTGGCGAGGGTGAAGTCGTCGAGGGCGGCGAAGGCCGGGCCGGTGGTGACGGCGGCGACCAGCTCGCGGGCCTGCTCGGGGGTGGTGCGGACGGTCCAGCGGCGGCCGGTGCACTCGGCCCGCTCGCGCAGCGCGGCGACGGCGGGCACGCCGACCGGCGCCTCGTCCCGCCAGACCAGGTCGAGCCGGACGTCACCGTCCACCAGCGCCTTGAGCCCGCCGGGCGTGTCGCAGGCGATCACCCGGCCGTCGTCCACCACGGCGACCCGGTCGAGCACCGTCTCCGCCTCGATCACGTTGTGGGTGACCAGCAGCACCGTCGTCCCGTGCTCGGCGCGCCGCCGGTCCACGGCGCTCCACACGGCCCGCCGGGCGACGGGGTCCATGCCGGTGGTGGGCTCGTCCAGGACGAGCAGCGGCCGGTCCCCCACCAGGGTGGCCGCGAAGCAGGCGAGCCGCCGCTGTCCGCCGGACAGCTTGGCGAGCGGCCGGGTGGCGATCGGCTCCAGCCCGAGCTCCGTCAGCACGTCCGCGGCCGTACCCCGGGCCTGGGCCCGGGTGAGGCCGCGCAGCCGTCCGGTGGTCTCGGCGGCGAGCGCCACCGTCAGCTCGTCCAGCGCGGTGGATTCCTGCCCGAGGTAGCCGAGCAGCCGGGCGGCCCGCTCGGGGTGCCGCACGATGTCGTGGCCGAAGAGTTCGACGGATCCCGCGTCGGGGCGCAGCAGCCCGGTGAGCTGGCGCACCAGCGTCGACTTCCCGGCTCCGTTGGGCCCGAGCAGCCCGAAGATCTCGCCCCTGCGGACGGTGAGGGTGATCCCGTCGTTGGCCCGGATCTCGGTGGCGGCCGCGCCGCGCCCGCTGCGGTAGGTCCTGACCAGGTCGCGCACGACGGCGCACGGCTGGGGTTCCTCGGGTGCTCGCCCGGCCGTCTCGTTCACGACCGACGACTCTACGCGCTCGTACGGGCGAACCGGACAACGGGGCCCTGCCGACCCCCGGGCCGCCGACCGGCCGGCTCAGTCGTCGACGACCATCGACCCGCCCGGCACCCGGGCCGCCAGTTCCTTCCAGAACCCGGCCCGGATGGCGTAGCGGTCGTGCTCGTCGATCTGGTCGTCCTTGTGCGCCAGCAGCCCGAAGCGGGCGGCGTAGCGCAGCAGCTCGCCGTCCACCCGGTGCGGGATGCGCGGGTAGTCGGGCCAGAGCATGGTGAGTCTCTCGGTGTCGCCGACGCGGTCGCTCCAGCGGCGGGCGAAGACCTGCCCGACTTCGTGGGCGTCACCGCCGATGGAGGTGATGTCCTCCTCGCGGTCGGCCCAGCGCTGCTCGGCGGTGGTGAGCTGGGCGAGGGTGGGCAGGCTGTCGCCGGCGGTGACGGCGGGCTCCGGGGCGGGCCGGTCCACCCAGCCGCGGTCGGAGGACCAGCGCAGCACCGGCCCGGCCTGCGCGACGGCTCCGTGCCCGTTGACCCCGTGCCCGTTCGCGGCGTGCCCGTTCGCGGCGTGCCCGTTCGCGGCGTGGCCGGTGGCCGCGGGGCCGTTGGTTCCGTTCGCCGACGGGGTGATCGCGGTGACGGAGGAGGCCCTGCCGGCGAGGTCCTTCGGCGTCGGGACGACCTTGAGCGCGGCCGCGGCCGGCTGCGGCCGGCCGTCGGCGTCGGGATCCGCTCCCGCCGAGGCCGCGGCGGGGGCCGCGGCGGCCGAGGCGGCGGCCACCGGACGGACCACCGGCGGCACCACGGTGGGCGGGGCGGCCGGCGGGGCGGCGAGGATCTTGGCGATCTCCTGCCGGGCCCCCGGGGCCGGGAACATGCTGGAGTGCTCCCGCAGCGAGAAGGACCCCTCGATCCACTCCCGGTCCAGCACCCGCCGCTCGTCCGCCTCGCCGACCAGGTCCTCGGACTGGTTGAAGTCGCCGTCGGCGGCCTGCAGGGCCCACAGGTGGACGGCCACCCCGTGTTCCTTGGCGGTCATCATGCCGGGCAGCAGGTCCCCGTCACCGGTGATCAGCACGACGTCGGCGCAGGCCCGGTTGCGGGCGAGTTCGGAGAGTTCGGCGTGCATCGCGGCGTCCACGCCCTTCTGCACCCAGCGCCCCTCGGCCCGGGTGAGCGCGCCGAGCCGTACGGTGACCCGGGGCAGTACCCGCAGCCGCCGGTGCTCGGGCATCGGGCGCCGGTCGGGCGCGGCGTCGAACCAGTAGATCCGCAGCAGCGGCAGCCCGGTCTCGGCCTCGGCGCGCTCGCGCAGTGCGGTGATCAGGGCGGTGTGGTTCACCGTGACCTTGGACCGGGACGGATCCCCGGCGAGCAGGCTGGCGGCGGCGCCCAGCAGATATCCGGCGTCCACCAGGACGACACAGCGGTCCATCGCGCACCTCTTTTCGCTCGCCCTCGGAATCAGTCGGGTGGGTCGATTCGGGAATGGGCGGTCCTCCCGCCGTCCGGGCGTGCCGAGGTGAGGGGCCCCCGTCGTCGCCCGATCGTTGGGTCACCTTTTACCCCCGGTTCGCCCGCCGAACCTCGCCGGTTGTCCCGGCACCGCAACAGCCGCCCCGGCGCGGAGCGGACGAAAGCGAAGGCGGGCCCCGTACAACGACGAGGCCCGCCCGAGGTCACGCGGCGGTGTTCCGACCCTGTGGACGCCGGTGGTCCGGCCCGGGGGTCCGGCCCCCGCGCGGGACCGGAGGCGCTCAGCCCCTGAGCTCGGCGGCGACCAGCTCGGCCAGCTGGACGGCGTTCAGCGCGGCGCCCTTGCGCAGGTTGTCGTTCGAGACGAACAGCGACAGTCCGTTGTCCACCGTCTCGTCCACCCGGATGCGGCCGACGTAGCTCGGGTCCCGGCCGGCGGCCTGGAGCGGGGTGGGGATGTCGGACAGCTCGACGCCGGGGGCGCCGCTGAGCAGCTCGACGGCGCGCTCGGGGCTGATCGGGCGCTCGAAGCGGGCGTTGATCTGCAGCGAGTGGCCGGAGAACACCGGGACGCGCACGCAGGTGCCGGCGACCTTCAGCTCCGGGATGCCGAGGATCTTGCGGCTCTCGTGGCGGAGCTTCTGCTCCTCGTCGGTCTCGTTGGAGCCGTCGTCGACGACGGAGCCGGCCAGCGGCACCACGTTGAAGGCGATCGGCCGCTGGTAGACCTTGGGCTCCGGGAACTCGACGGCGCCGCCGTCGTGGGCGAGCGCGGCGGCGCCCAGCTCGACGACCTTGGCGGCCTGGTCCTGGAGCTCGGCGACGCCGGCCACACCGCTGCCGGAGACGGCCTGGTAGGTGGAGACGACGAGCGCGGCCAGGCCGGCCTCCTCGTGCAGCGGGCGCAGCACGGGCATGGCGGCCATGGTGGTGCAGTTCGGGTTGGCGATGATGCCCTTGGGGCGGTCCGCGACGGCCTCCGGGTTGACCTCGGAGACGACCAGCGGGACCTCGGGGTCGCGGCGCCAGGCAGAGGAGTTGTCGATCACGACGGCACCGGCCGCGGCGACCTTGGGGGCCAGGGCCTTGGAGGTGGAGCCGCCGGCCGAGAAGATCACGATGTCCAGGCCGGTGTAGTCGGCCGTGGCCGCGTCCTCGACGGTGACCTCGGTGCCCTGCCAGGGCAGCGTGCGTCCGGCCGAGCGGGCCGAGGCGAACAGCCGCAGCTGCTCCACCGGGCCCAGTCCGCCTTCACGACCAGCGCGCTCCGCCAGGATCTCGCGGACCACGCCGCCGACCTGGCCGGTGGCACCGACAATGCCGATCTTCATCTCCGACTACTCCTCTGAATGGTGCTGTTCACAGCCGCACTCTGCCCATCATGCCTTGTCACGCGGGTGGGGCGGCCTGGTGTTCCACGGTGTGAGAGGCCGCCCGGACGGACCCTAATGGTCCAGACCACTGGCGAGGGCCAGCGCGGCGTCGACCTCCGCCCGCCCGGCCGGCAGCAGCGGCAGCCGCACGTCCGGAGTCGGGATGCGGCCCTGGGCGTGCAGCACGCCCTTGGTCACCGACGGGTTCGGCGCCGTGAAGGCGGACAGCGCCAGCCCGGTCAGCCGGTGCCCGAGCGCCCGCGCCCGCGCCACGTCCCCGGCCTGCCAGGCCTCGGCCAGCTCGACGAACCGGGCGGTCGCCAGGTGGGCGGAGGCGAGGATGCCGCCGGCCGCGCCCAGCGCCAGCATCGGCGAGAGGAACGCGTCCTCGCCGGTGAGGAAGGCGAATCCGGCGGGGGCGTCGGCGAGCAGCTCGGCGGCCGTCCGGTCCAACCCTCCGGTCGCGTACTTGACGCCCACCACGCCCTCGATCGCGGCGAGTTCGCGCAGCGCGGCGGTGGAGAGCTGCTGCCCGGTGCGGTACGGGATGTGGTAGACGATCAGCGGCAGCGGGCTGCTCGCGGCCAGTGCCCGGAAGTGCGCGACCGTCCCGGCCTCGCCGGCCCGGACGAAGGACGGCGTGGTGACCAGCGCCGCCGCCCGCGGCACCCGCGCGCCGAACATGGTCAGCGCCTCGCCGACGGCCCGGGTGTCGCCGCCGGAGGCTCCGACGGTCAACTGCGCCCCGCGCGCGGCGCAGGCGGCCGCGGCGACGTCCACCACCGCGTCCCGCTCCTCGGCGGTCAGCGCGGCCGGCTCGCCGGTGGTGCCGAGCGCGACCAGCCCGGCCGCCCCGGCGTCCAGGACCTCGTGCGCCAGCTTCTCCAGCGCGTCGAGGGCGACGGAGCCGTCGGCGGCGAAAGGGGTGATCAGGGGGACGTGGATGCCCTTGAGTTCCATGTCCACGATCCTGCGGCCCGTCGATCGCCCAGGTCCAGTTCATATTTCCGACGCTTCTCGTAAGCTGAGCCGATGCTCGACTAGGCTGGCCCGATGCTGGACGTCCGACGCCTGCGCCTGCTGCGCGAACTCGCCCACCTCGGCACCATCGCGGCCGTCGCCGAGGCGCTCTCCTTCAGCCCTTCGGCGGTGTCCCAGCAGCTGTCCGTCCTGGAGAAGGAGGCGGGCGTCCCACTGCTGGAGCGCACCGGACGGCGGGTCACCCTCACCCCGGCCGGGCTGGGCCTCGTCCGGCACGCCGAGGCGGTGCTCGCCCTGCTGGAGCAGGCCGACGCCGAACTCGCCCACGCCAAGCGGGGATTGGCGGGACCACTGCGGATCGGCACCTACCCGTCGGCGGCCCGGGCGATCATCCCGGCGGTGCTCGCCGAGCTGGCCGGCTGGCACCCGCGGCTGGAACCGATGGTCACCGAGGTGGACCCGGCGGCCGTCGGCGCGGCCCTGCGGGCGGGCGAGCTGGACGTGGCGCTCGTGCACGAGTACGACCTCGTCCCGGCCGACCCGGAGCCGGGCCTCGCGGTGACCCGCCCGGTCTTCACCGAGCCCATGTACCTGGCCGCCCGCACCCCGGGCACCGTCGCCGAGCAGCGCGGCGCCCCGTGGATCATGTCCCCGCCCGACACGCTCTGCCACACCATGGCCGTCCGGGCCTGCGAGGCGGCGGGCTTCGCGCCGCGCATCCGGCACCAGATCGACGACTTCACCACCGTGCTGGCCCTGGTCGCGGCCGGCCAGGGCGTCGCCCTGGTCCCCCACCTGGGCACGGCCGGC